>CALCHD010000116.1 GCA_937901105.1 uncultured Bacteroidales bacterium
TCTGACTGTTAATCAGAGGGTCCTAGGTTCAAGTCCTAGTTCAGGAGCGAAGAGCACTCAAGAAATTGAGTGCTCTTAAGTTCAAAAATATTTTATTCCTGAATAGCTCAGTTGGTTAGAGCATCTGACTGTTAATCAGAGGGTCCTAGGTTCAAGTCCTAGTTCGGGAGCAAAGCCACTCAAGAAATTGGGTGGCTTTTTTGTTTTCCATACTCAACCAGTTTATTAACTTTGCAGTATGGAGAATGTAAAATTTGAAATATGCTGCGGTTCGCTGCAAAGTGCGCTAAATGCGCAGGAAGCCGGAGCCAACAGGGTAGAGCTGTGCTCTGCATTGAGCCTTGGAGGCCTTACCCCTTCTTACGGATTCATTGAGCTGGCCAGAAAAAGGCTCAAAATTGATGTAAATGTACTTATCCGCCCTCGTCAGGGGGATTTCCTTTATGATTCGGACGAAGTAGCAGTGATGATAAGGGATATCACCGCTTGCGCCCAAATGGGTGTAAATGGAGTGGTAATAGGAGCTCTGGACCCGTTCGGCAATGTGGATGCGGATGCCTGCAGGGCTATGGTTGCTGTTGCAAAGCACCACGGAATGTCAGTTACGTTCCACAGGGCCATTGACCGCGCCTGCAACATTATGGCGGCGCTGGAAGATGTCATTTCCTTGGGGGCAGACAGAGTGCTTTCGTCGGGAGGAAAACCAACCTCCCTTGAGGGAGTGGAGACTCTTGCCAGAATGAATGCCGCCGCTGCCGGAAGAATCATCATAATGCCGGGAGGTGGAGTGAATGTAGGGAATATAGGAGAGATCCTGAAAGGTTCAGGGGCGGAGGAAATTCATTTCTCCGGTTCGGAGACCCTACAGTCGGAGATGATATACAGGGAGGGGGTGTCATTTACTCCCGACAGTCTGGGCGGTGATTTTACCCGCACGGAGAGCTCCGTTGAAAAGATACGCCAGATGATTAAGGCAGCACAACAGATATAAACAGGAAAACAATCAGAGCACTATGAAAAGATACTTTTTAAATATACTGTTCCTTTTAAAATCACTCTTTATTGCAGTTGCCGCATTGGTGGCGGTTTCCTGCAGCCAGGAGAAAAAACTCCCTAAGATTGCCATTGCGGGCATAAAGATAGAGTCATGCACCTTCTCCCCTGCCTTGAGCACTGAGGAGTCGTTCAACGTGGCAATTGGAGATGAAATCTACGATATGATCCCGTACCTGCGCGAGGGGCAGCCGTTAAGGGACAGAGCCGAGTGGGTACCGGCCCTTGTTGCAAGAGCAACGCCAGGCGGTGCGGTTACCAGAGAGACCTATGAAAAGTTTGTAGGTATAATCCTTGATTCCCTTAAGGCCAATCTTCCGTTGGATGGCCTTGTATACGATATCCACGGCGCAATGAGCGTTGTAGGGCTGGATGACCCGGAGGGGGATATGCTCAAGAGAATCCGCGAGGTGATTGGCAACGATGTTGTGGTAACCACCCCTATGGACCTTCACGGCAACGTATCATGGGACCTTGCAGTAAATTCAGATATGATCTGCTGCTACCGCATGGCACCTCACGAGGATGCATGGGAGTGCCGCGAGCGTGCTGCCAGAATCCTCATTGAAAGACTTGAGAGCGGCAAAGGAAAACCTGAGCACAAGGTTTGGATTCCTGTCCCTATCCTTCTTCCTGGAGAGCAGACCTCAACCCGCGTGGAGCCTGCAAAATCACTTTATGCAATGACATACCCCGCTTCAGAGATGGAGGGTGTGATTGACGCATCTATCTGGATTGGATACGCATGGGCAGACGAGCCCCGCAACCACGCAGTTGTAATGGCAACAGGAGACAACAAGGAGAATGTTGTTAAGGCTGCACAAGAGATTGCACAATATTTCTGGGATGTACGCCACCAGTTTGATTTTGTTGCCCCTACCACCACCTTGGAGGAGTGTCTTGCAAACGCCCTTAAAAAGGATGCAAAAAGGCCTTACTACATCAGCGATACCGGTGACAACCCAACCGCTGGCGGTGCAGGCGACGTAACCTGGACCCTTACCCAGCTCCTTAAGAGAAAGGAGTTCTCTAAAGCCAATGGCCCACAGTTAATTTATGCATCTCTTCCCGACAAGGATTTTGTGGCCAAAGCCAAGGAGGTTGGCGTTGGAGGCAAGATTGATATGGTTGCCGGAGCGGAGGTGGATGACAGATATGCCCCTCCTGTACGCCTGAAAGGTACTGTTACTGCAATCTACGACCACCCTACAAACTCAGAGGTGGCAGTAAAAGTAGGCAGCATTGATGTAATTGTAACTGAAGTGAGAAAGGGATTCCACAAAGAGCATGAATTCACCAAGCTTGGCCTGAATCCACGCACTGCAGATATAGTTATGGTAAAAATCGGCTACCTTGAGCCTGAACTTTACAACATGCAGGCAGACTGGATGATGGCACTTACCCTTGGCGGCGTAAACCAGGACTTGGCAGGGCTTCCTTACCAGAGGATAAACAGGCCTATGTTCCCAGTAGACAAAGACATGCCTGATCCCGACCTGTCAGCAAGGTTTGTACCGTTTGTAAAATAGCAAAAGTGCCCATTAGGACGTCGTCCCAATGGGCACTGCAATACCATAAAAAAAGGGGACCCGGCCGGATCCCCTTTCCGTTTGTTACTCCATAAGTTTCTTATACTTGAATTTCTTCGGCTCAACATTGCCAAGACGCATCTTCTTGTTCTCCTCATACTCTGAATAGGTACCCTCATAGAAGTAAACCTTAGAGTCACCCTCAAACGCAAGGATATGTGTACAGATACGGTCAAGGAACCAACGGTCGTGGGAGATGATCACCGCACAGCCTGCAAAGTTCTCAAGACCCTCCTCCAATGCACGGATAGTGTTTACATCCACGTCATTGGTAGGCTCATCCAAAAGAAGCACGTTTGCACCCTCTTTAAGTGTAAGGGCAAGGTGAAGACGGTTTCTCTCACCGCCGCTCAATACACCGCACTTCTTCTCCTGGTCTGCACCGCTGAAGTTGAAGCGTGAAACATATGCTCTTGCATTAACCTCCTTGTTGCCAAGTTTCACATACTCGGAGTTCTCAGCAATTGTCTCGTAAACTGTCTTGTCAGGATCAATGCTCTTGTGCTGCTGGTCTACATAGGCAACCTTAACTGTCTCACCAACCTTGAACTCACCTTTATTAGGGGTGTCATAACCCATGATAAGACGGAACAAAGTGGTCTTTCCTGCACCGTTAGGGCCAATCACACCTACAATACCTGCAGGCGGAAGCTTGAAGTTCAATCCCTCATAAAGGACTCTGTCACCAAATGCCTTGGTAACATCAATTGCTTCAATAACATTTGTACCCAAACGTGGTCCGTTAGGGATGAAGATCTCAAGTTTCTCCTCCTTCTGCTTGCCGTCCTCGTTCAACATCTTCTCATAAGCTCCCAAACGTGCCTTTGATTTGGCGTGACGTGCTTTAGGGGCCATTCTAACCCACTCAAGCTCCCTCTCCAAAGTCTTGCGGCGCTTGCTCTCCTGCTTCTCCTCAAGCTTGAGCCTGTTTGACTTCTGGTCAAGCCATGAAGAGTAGTTTCCTTTCCATGGAATACCCTCGCCTCTGTCAAGCTCAAGGATCCATCCTGCAACATTGTCAAGGAAGTAACGGTCGTGGGTAACGGCAATTACTGTACCCTTGTACTGCTGAAGATGCGCCTCAAGCCACTGGATACTCTCTGTATCAAGGTGGTTGGTAGGCTCATCCAACAAAAGCACATCAGGCTCCTGCAACAAAAGACGGCAAAGGGCAACCCTTCTTCTCTCTCCTCCCGACAAATTCTTCACAAGTGCATCAGGCTCCGGACACATAAGTGCATCCATAGCTCTCTCCAGTTTTGAATCAAGCTCCCAGCCCCCTACATGCTCAATCTTCTCTGTAAGCTCGCCCTGTCTCTCTATAAGCTTGGCCATCTGGTCATCATCCATAGGCTCCATGAACTTCATGTTTATCTCCTCATACTCCTTAAGGACATCAACAATCTCCTGAACTCCTTCCTCTACAATCTCCCTTACAGTCTTGTTCTCGTCCAGCTGCGGCTCCTGCTCAAGATATCCTACAGAGTAGCCCGGTGCCCAAACCACCTCACCTTTATAGGATTTCTCAATGCCTGCAATGATCTTCATAAGTGTAGACTTACCGGAACCGTTCAAACCGATAATACCGATCTTTGCACCGTAGAAGAATGACAAATAAATGTCTTTAAGGATTGTCTTGTTGTTGGCAGGCAAAGTCTTGCCCACACCATTCATTGAAAAAATTATTTTCTCGTCTGCCATATCTAAATACAAATTTGTACAAAGATACTTTTTTTTGAGCAAATAACACTCATCATTGCCGGCCTCCAGCAACGACTTGTAGAACGAACGCAGTGAGGGGAATCCGCACTCTACGGCCAGATCCTCCACCTCAAGCCCCCTGAAGGCTATAGATGCCGCATATTTGAGCCGCATTTTGTTGAGATACGCCTCAAAACCCATATTCTTCCTCTGGTTGAACACCCTTGAGACATATGTCCTGTTTGTCCCAATCTCCTTTGCAAGCATCTCCAGAGTAAGGTTGCTGTCCAGGAACACCTGCCTTTTATCCATCATATAGTCCACCCTCTCCTCAATAACGGCTAGACGGTCTGAACCGGCATCAATCTTCACAGTACAATCCACGTATCCGCCAGGCATCTCTCCCACCGGTTCACATGTGCAGTCCACTATTCCCGACAGATAAATATGAATCCTCTCCAGCAGCCTCATCAGCCATTTACAGAAGATAATCGTCAACATCCACTTTTTCATTGTTCATCAATTTGGCTTTAACAATCCTGCTCCAGTCTCCCGGCGTATACCCCGTATTGTATTTGAAAACTATAGAGAAATTGCTCTGCGAACTGAATCCGCACTGCTCTGCCAGCGGCCTCATGTCCTGTTCCGGATTCCTAAGGTAAAGCAGACAGGCATCCCTAACTCTATAATGGTTTACAAACTGGCAGAAATTTTTGGAAAGGCGTGCATTGAGAGCCCTGGACAAATATGTCTTGTTGGTACCCACCCTTTTAGCCACATCAACCAGCTTTATATCGTTGTGGAGATACAGCCTCTCCTTCTCAAACAAGGATATTATACAGTATATGATCCTGGCATCCTCCACTACACACTCATTGAGTATGCTCCCCTCATCATTCAGTTCCTGTACCCCCTTGATAGTCCTTCCCAGCAGGTAAGCCTTCCTGCGGAGCTCCACCCTTTCATTGAACAGCATGCAATGTGGCTTATAAATAGCCATTCCAACAAGCGGAAGGGATGAAAGGAACACCACTGCACCACTTGCCACCGCATCTGAAGGAGAAACATACACATGCAAAAGGACCATAACGGCACTGGCTACAGTGAACAGCATACATCCCTGCATGGCATTATGGATCTTCTCAAGGCTCAACAGATTCTTTGAAAACTTCTCTGTCCTGCGCCACATGAGGAACGTAACATAATAACAGCACGCCACCATATAGAGATAAAGTACAGGGGCCTTCTCCAGTTCCTTGAAAATGGCAATATGAAAAACATCAGCAACAGGAAGCGCCAGCATGCACACTGCAACAAATATCGCAATCCTCCTCATCTCCTTTGGAAAGAGATTATGCCAGAAGAAACATACGCCCCACAGCGAAACCTGCACTCCCGCCCTGGCAGCCATTGCCTGCGGCTCCGCCGGCATCATAATCACCAGAGGATATAGCGGCAAAAGGAAAATCATTTCATTTCCCCCAATTACATAATTGCACCTTTTCCATTTTTTCCACAGTCTTGCACCTGCAAATGCATAGACAGCAAGAATCAAAAACTTCAGTATCATCTCAATCAGCTTTTTCCACTCTTCTGCAAAAATACCTATTGGGAGTTATGGACAATAAAAAAGGGACCTTACAGGCCCCTAATTTTTCTTTTTCCTAAATTTCTTTTTTTGTCATTTCTTTATTTGGTCAAACCCTTTTCCATAAACACCTGACACACTGGCAACTGACAAGAACGCATCTCTATCAATCTCCCTTACCATCCTATAGAGAAGATTCATATCATCCTTGCGCATTATAACCATTACAATCTTGCTGTGCTGCTTTGTATACCACCCCTGACCGTCAATAAGGGTAACACCCCTGCCTGTCTGGCTTGTGATTGCATCTGCAAGCTCTGCATATTTCTTTGAAAAAATAAAAAGCTGCAAAGATTGTTTGGTTCCCGATATGAACATGTCTATTGAATAGCTGCATGCCCCTATAAGTATGTAGCCATAAAGGATTCTGGCAAACCTCTCGCCCCAGCTCTCTACACCAACTACTGCACCATTTGCATCAACCACCTCTGCTGCCGGCAACAGCAACGATGATGCTATGATAAAGATATCCAGCAAAAGGATCACCCTGCCCGCTGAAACATTCCTGTATTTTACAATCATCAGGGCCACAATATCTGTACCGCCGGTACTTCCCCCCTGCGAGAAGCTGATACCTATACCCAAACCTGCACATATACCTCCAAATATTGCACACAGCAGCTTGCCATTGGAGATTGCAATCTCTTGAATGAAAGTCTCTGAAATAAGCGGCGGCACTACTTCATAGAACACAGAAATCATTATGATAGCATATACCGTCTTTACTCCAAAGGCCTTACCCAGCACCTTAAGCGCTATGAGAAGCAGAATAAGGTTGATTACAAAAAACGAGACACTCACCGGAATGTTGAATGCATAGAGCAGAATTGCCGATATGCCGGATACTCCTCCACCAACCATATTGTTGGGAATCACAAAGATTATCCAACCCAAAGCATAAAGAAGAAGTCCCAAGGTCATAATGAAATATGCCTTCACTTCTGAAAACACCTGTTTAAACTTATTGTCCATTTTATTTAATTTCCTGTTATTTTTCTTGTTACTTTTCCTGCAGCTATTTTATTTCTGCATGCGGCCGGGGCTTTTTCCTCACCTTAACTGTTTCAAAGCCATTCCCAAAGACACTCATTGCCGAACATACAGAGATGAACGCTTTATTGTCTACCTCCATTATGGCCTGGGTTATCTCTGTAAGCTGCTGCTTGCGGGCTATAACCACAAGCAATTTGCCCTCCTGCTTTGAATGCCAACCCATAGACTGCAATGCTGTTACACCCCTATTGAGCTGGGTAGATACCATATCGGCCATCTCCTGATACTTTGAGGTAAAAATCAGTATCTGCACAGACTGTTTTGAACCTGTAATCAGAACATCCAGCAGGTAAGAGAATGATACCATCTGGATATAGCCGTAAATGACATCCTGCAACCCTTTGTCGGGAAGAAAATATATTGATCCTACAATAAGAAGGTCGCAGTAGAGGAATACCTTGCCCAAAGAGACCTCCCTGTATTTGGAGACTATAAGGGCTATGATATCAGTTCCTCCCGTACTTCCACCCTGGGCAAAAATCCAGGAAATTCCTATTGCAGAAATGGATCCGCCGAGCATTGCATTTATGAATGTATCCGGTATGTCAGAGAACTCCGTTATGCAGGAGAACTCCGGCAGGACCTTGAACATGGCACTGGCCAGGAAGATTGCGTATATTGTCTTGAGGCCAAATGCGTTGCCCATTATTAAAGTTCCTGCGATGAGCAATCCTACATTTACTATCATGTAAGTGTAGGAAATCTCAAAGCCGGTAGCATAGTATATGATGGAAGAGATACCTGTAACTCCTCCGCCAGCAACCCCATGCGGTATGAGGAATGCAACCCAGCTGAAGCAGTACAGGAATGTTCCCAGCGAAATGATCACATAGGACTTTATCTCTTTCAATATGTTGACTCCGTTTAGCAAACTACGTTAATGATTTTACCAGGTACAACAATCACTTTCTTAATGCCGTTCTCGCCTACATATTTTGCAGTGTTTTCGTTTGCACGTACAGCCTGCTCAACCTCGGCAGGAGAAAGGCTCTTTGGCAGCTCCATCTTGAACCTCATCTTTCCGTTGAAAGATACAGGGTACTCAAATGTGTTCTCTACAGTGTAGGCCTCCACGTATTCAGGGAAAGAAGCCTTTGAAACACTCTCCTTGTTGCCCAACAGGTTCCAAAGCTCCTCTGTAATGTGAGGTGCGAATGGAGAAAGAAGCACTACCATCTGCTCAAGTATCTCCTTCTTGCTGCATTTAAGCTCTGTAAGCTCATTCAATGCAATCATGAAAGCACTTACTGAAGTGTTGAACGAGAAGTTCTCAATGTCTGTACCTACCTTCTTGATAAGCTTGTGCAATGCCTTAAGCTCTGCAGGTGATGCCTTCTCGTCTGAAACAATCCAGTTGCCCTCTCTGTCCCAGAACATTCTCCAGAACTTTTTAAGGAACCTGTTCACACCGTCAATGCCTTTTGTATCCCAAGGCTTGCTCTGCTCAAGAGGGCCAAGGAACATCTCATACAGCCTCAAGGTATCAGCACCGTAGCTGTTGCAGATATTGTCAGGGTTTACAACGTTGAACATGGATTTGCTCATCTTTTCAACTGCATATCCGCAAACATACTCACCGTTCTCTGTAATGAACTCTGCGCTTGCATAGTCAGGCATCCAGGCCTTGAACGCCTCCATATCAAGCTTGTCGTTGGTTACTATGTTAACGTCAACGTGGATCTCTGTTGTGTCATACTGGTCCTTAAGGCCGTATGAAACAAAAGTATTTGTATTCTTGATTCTGTATACGAAGTTTGAACGGCCCTGGATCATACCCTGGTTGATAAGCTTCTTGAACGGCTCCTTCTCGCAGATATATCCAAGATCGAAGAGGAACTTATTCCAGAAACGAGAGTAGATCAAGTGACCTGTAGCATGCTCAGTACCACCGATATAGAGGTCAACATCTCTCCAGTACTCATCCGCTTCTGTGCTTACGAGTGCATCCGGGTTCTTAGGATCCATATAACGGAGATAGTATGCACTACTTCCTGCAAATCCCGGCATCAATCTCCTTGCCTACAAGTGCTGTATCGTTTGCAGGATCCATGTACCTCAAGTAGTAGGCGCTGCTGCCGGCAAAGCCCGGCATTGTGCTCTTCTCAAGAGGGTATCCGTTGTATGTCCAGTTCTCCGCACGTGCCAATGGCGGCTCACCGTCCTCTGTTGGAAGGAACTTGTCAACCTCCGGCAACTGCAGTGGAAGCTCCTCCTCCGGAACAGGGGTTGCAATACCGTCTTTATAGTAGATAGGGAACGGCTCACCCC
>CALCHD010000117.1 GCA_937901105.1 uncultured Bacteroidales bacterium
GGTGCAAAAATGGCCGGTTAAAGTGGCTGTAGGCGGTTACAAGGAGAAACCACGCCCTTACAGAATTATGGAGACCGGTGTAAGATGTATTGATACACTTAACCCAATGGCAGAGGGTGGTACAGGTTTCATCCCTGGTCCTTTCGGTTGCGGCAAGACAGTGCTTCAGCATGCTATTGCAAAACAGGGTGAGGCTGATGTAATTATCATGGCTGCCTGCGGTGAGCGTGCAAATGAGGTTGTGGAGATTTTTGCAGAGTTCCCTGAACTTGTTGATGCAAGGACAGGACGCAAGTTGAGCGAGCGTACAACAATCATCTGTAATACATCAAACATGCCGGTAGCAGCACGTGAGGCTTCAGTTTATACTGCCATGACAATTGGTGAGTACTACCGCGCAATGGGATTGAAGGTACTTCTTCTTGCAGACTCAACTTCACGTTGGGCACAGGCATTGAGAGAGATGAGTAACCGTATGGAGGAGCTTCCAGGTGCAGATGCGTTCCCTGTAGACCTTCCAGCTATCATCTCCAACTTCTATGCTAGAGCTGGTATCGTTAAATTGAACAACGGTGAAACAGGTTCAGTTACATTCATTGGTACAGTATCTCCTGCCGGAGGTAACCTTAAGGAGCCTGTAACAGAGTCTACTAAGAAGGCAGCAAGATGCTTCTACGCCCTTAACCAGAGCCGCGCAGACCGCAAGAGATACCCTGCAGTAGACCCTATTGACTCATACTCAAAATACTTGGAGTATCCGGAGATTGCAGAGTACCTTAACGCTAAAGTTGACCCTCAATGGGTAGATAAAGTAAACAAGGCAAAGAACTATATCTTGAGAGGTAAAGAGGCTTACGAGCAGATCAATATCTTGGGTGACGACGGAGTTCCTATGGAGTACCACAGCCGTTACTGGAAGAGTGAGCTTATAGACTTCATTATCCTTCAGCAGGATGCATTTGACAGCATTGACTGTTCAACCCCAATGGACCGTCAGGAGTTCATGCTTAACAAGGTTCTTGAGGTATGTGATGCGCCTATGGACTTTGAGGGGTTTGAGGAGTGTGCTGCACACTACAAAAATGTAATCAACATCATGCGCCAGATGAACTATTCAGTTTTCAAGAGCGCAGAATTTGAGAATTATCTTGAGCAACTAAATAAAACAATCAACCATGACAACTAAAGCATTCCAGAGAATATACACCCAATTGGAGGCCATTACCAAAGCCACAGTTGCGTTGAAGGCACAGGGTGTATCAAACGACGAGCTTGCTACCGTGGACGGAAGATTGGCTCAGGTTGTAAAAATTAAAGGAGACCTTGTAACATTGCAGGTGTTCTCGGGAACAGAGGGTATTCCTACCGACTCTGAAGTTATCTTCTTTGGCGAGGCGCCTTCGCTTCACGTATCGGAAGATCTTGCAGGACGCTTCTTCAATGCTTACGGAGACCCTATTGACAACGGTCCTAAAGTAGACGGTGAGAAAAGGTTCATTGGAGGTCCTTCAGTAAACCCATACAGAAGAAAACAGCCTTCACAGCTAATCCCGACAGGTATTGCAGGAATTGACCTTAACAACACACTTGTATCAGGACAGAAGATACCTTTCTTTGCAAACGCAGACCAGCCATATAACCAGGTAATGGCAAATGTGGCACTTAGAGCTGATGTAGACAAGATTATTCTTGGCGGTATGGGCCTTACCAATGACGACTACCTCTACTTCAAGCAGATGTTTGAGAATGCAGGTGCGTTGAACAAGATCATCAGCTTTGTAAACACTACAGAGCAGCCTCCAGTAGAGCGTCTGCTTATCCCTGATATGGCGCTGACAGCAGCAGAGTACTTTGCAGTAGACAAGAATGAGAAAGTTCTAGTACTGCTAACAGATATGACCCTGTATGCCGATGCACTTTCAATTGTAAGTAACCGTATGGACCAGATTCCTTCAAAAGACTCTATGCCGGGTTCACTATATTCAGACCTTGCAAAAATCTAC
>CALCHD010000118.1 GCA_937901105.1 uncultured Bacteroidales bacterium
TTCGGGCAGAATGACATTCTGATGCTGATATTGGTCGCATCTTAAAATGGTGTTATAGAACGGAATCGTGCGGTCCAGCATAGTGCCATCTCCTTTGCATCGACATGGGTGTGAAAACCTGCTGTATCAATCCTGAACAATATCGCCAACACCGTTCAAAATATATTTGGGGCGGTATGGAAATTTGTCTATATCTTCAACAGACGTATAGAACTTCACATATACAGAATCTCTCTCCAGCAACTGGTTTGTTTGTTTAATAAACGACTCTGCATAACCATATATAATTTCATCTAAAGAAAGAGATTTATACTCATCATGAGTCCGTTTATATTCTGCAACCCTCACAAAAGATGTTGTTGTTGTAGCGAAATCCAAAAAAACGCCTCCAATTGGAATACCACCTTTATACATTACCATAACCCTAGTCCCTCTCTTCATTACCGTTGGTAATGTAACATTAACTATTGAATCTATTTGAAACTTCTTCTTCAAAACTACAGCTGCATCTACAACCCTATCTTGATGATGTCTGAGCTCTCTTTCAGTTCTAGGCAGAATGATATTTATTCTAAAATTATCATCTAACGTTTTAAGATAACTAATTGCGGGAGTGAGAAAATTTTCTTCATATCCATACACTACAGCCTGAGGAAAAACGTCTCGTTCGAACTTCAATAAAGAATTGTTTGCTTCTATAGTCCTTAATTGAGACAATATGCCATAACACAATAAAACCACAATAGCAATCAATACCGCAATAGCATAAAAAAATCTTCTTTGTTTCTTTTTAAGACCTTTTTTCTCTTCATGTTCATATCTATTATACAAAGACGAAAAATCAATGCCCAACATATATGAAACAACCTGCATAAAACAATATTCATTGGCTTCACTGCCTTGTCCCAACATTGAATTATATATAGGGAAATGCCTGTCCATAATAGATGTGCCACTAAACGAATCTGGGACAGAATCATTAACTTCATCTATAAATAAAGGGACAACCAGAGAATAGTTATAGTTATGATGTTCTAAAAAATACGCAATTTCCATCTTTACATATGGAGATTTTGCTGAATTTTTACTACAAATAACTATCAGGAATTTTGCTAGTCTAAGGCTTTTCTTTATACTTTCTTTAAAAGGTCGTTCTTCTACTTGAAGATCTTGGGTATCAATGAAAATAGGCCTTATATATTTATCATCCTTTGGTCTTTGGTATTGTCCTACCAAATCCGCAGGATATTGATAATGTTCAAGTTTAGAATGTAGCCAATCAGCAACTCTTTTATCTTTTCTGGAATATGAGATAAATCCAAAAATCTGATAATCTTCATTATTTATGCTTTGCTTTACCTCCATAAGAACTCCATATTTTTAGTAAATATCTCTTTGAATATGATCCTGGATACTCTTGCTGGCATGCTTCCATAATTTATAACAGAAGTAAATAAATGCAACCATCAGTAAAAATGAAATGCCAACTCCAACATTACTTACGCTAAGTAATGAGTTATATATTCCATGAGCCAATATTGGCGCAGCCAATGTCAAGGCCATATGTTTCCGTTTATTGAACTGGTAAAATTTTGCCAATGAATAATAATATCCCATAAGAATACCAAAGCAGAAATGGCCTGGCACAGAAAATATAGCTCTTGCAACTCCAACAAATGCTGCATTTTCTATATATGTAAACAAATACAAGATGTTCTCAAATGCTGCAAAACCCAGAGAAACACATACAGCATATACAATGCCATCCATCTTCTCATCGAAATGAGTATTATTTCTAATTGCAAGCCAAAACATCGCAAACTTTGCTACCTCTTCAGGAATGGCGGCACCCCAAAAAGAAGAACTTACACCAGTCCAAAATGAATCACTCGACTCTGAAAATAAACCCCATTTTTCAAATTGGCTTGAAATGCATAATGAAACAAATATAGAGACTACTCCAAATGTAAAAGTCTTTATCAGCTTTCCTACAGGTTCCGGTTTATATTTATCTTTGTGATAAATATAAGAAAGGAGAATGGCAACAGGTAGTAAAGCCATAAATATGATAATGGCATTATTCATGTAACAAATTATTATACCTTTTCAGAAAAAATATGTTTACAGTTTGGATTAAGACATATATACGTTCTTTCCTCGCATATATTTCTTTTCACATTATAACCAACAGCTGCAGATTGCTTACCATTTCGTGTGAAAGCATTTAAAACAAATGCTGCAGTTACGCCAGCTATAGATGACAATACTCTTTTTACAACATTTGTTCCTTGTACATCTTCTGAACCACATTTAGGACATTTCATAATAATCAATTATTTAATTTTCTACATCTAAAATATTGCACGCAATAGCCCTGTCATAATCTTTAGAATCTGACAGTAAATCTTCATATGGTGTTATATCCATATGCATTAACAATTTGTTTTTTAACTCTTTATTAATTATTCTAAACACAAATTCATCATTCGATATATCTCTACGCAACAGTGTTTTCAACTGTGCCTTATCCATCTCAGAAATATTACCATAATTTTTAAGGAATTTCATAATATTCCTCTCATCCCTAGTAAGTGGAGAAAATCCCATTAAAAGTTTTTCAATATTCCATCGATTATGCTCCATAATCGCAAGTGTTTCCACTTCGTTTGCCGTAAAGGCAGGACAACTTCCAAGAATATCCACGTCTCTCAATATCAATTTCAGTTTTAAAGGAATTGATGCTGCAGAATATATATTTGAATACATTATCACATAAGATGTAATCTCGTTCCACAATCTATCAAGCTCTTCATCATTAGGCATAGCCAAATATGGTTTCTTTTGATTCTCTAAGCTATACAAATAATTAATCTTTTTGGCTTTAGATAATCTTTTTTTGAAAAGCGGATCATAACAATCTGTCTTCATGCCAAAAGGATAGACATTGCTGTATTTGAAAGTTTCATTTGCAAAAGAAAGAATATCTCCTTCATTTGGCTGATAAACAAACACTGGAACATTTTTGCAGTAGATCTCACCAGGAAGATATAAAGCCGCAGAAATATTTGACTTAGTTTCATAATTGCAGATTGCCAAGCTCAACTTTTCATCTTTATTATTGGCATATTTTACCAAAAGATCCCTTACATGGCCGTCTTCAATAGAGCCGTCTATAAATTCCCACTCTATATCAAGGAAATCTCCATAAATTTTTTCATCCGGTCTTGTAATTATTTTGTATTCCCAGTCAAATTTATTGTTATCACCTTGAGTATACTTATACAACCTGGAATGTGAGAGCTTAAACAAAGAATCATAATGTCCAATAAAGAAGTTCATCTCTTGCTCAATATTTGGCATTACAAAGCAGATCTTTGTTCTTTGGGCATCAGGGCCACCTTTAAAATGAGGCTTATGAACAATATGTGCCACAGTTGTTGCCATAGCGTACGCCATCTGCGTCATACCAAAAACAACAAATCTCACATTTTTATTAAAGTCCTTTGCGGTATCACCTACAATTGAAGGATACTTGGCATTATCTTTATATATTCTTGCTACAAGTACTCTTTGGGCCCAATTTTCCAAAGAATTGATTACAGTAAGCCTTACTCTTTCATTCTCTTGTTCACTGCTGAACTGGAACACATGGAAAGACGAAAGCCTCTCTACTAGCATATAACACTGAATCTGGTACGATGTATTCTCACATACCTTTTGAATATTCTTCCAGCATTTTATATTTTTTGAATCATGATCCTCCTCATTATCTTCTCCCAAAATGTAGATAGAATGCGCTTCATCTGCCTGAACATATTTAAGAGTTTCTTCCTGTTCTCTAATGCCATACAAATATGTAATATCCAGATTTTGGATGATATCCGATATTTTTACAGCCACAGAATCCTTAAGTTTTTCAGTATCTGAAGTGGTAAGTACAACAATCTGTTTCTTACACAACTCCTTATCCGCAGCAATCTCTTTAAGCATATTTACCAAGGTGGAGTTTGCTCCTAGAATAAGAATATGGTGATCAAAATCATATCTGAGCAAGCCTTTCTTGTACTCATCCATTCTGTTGCTCACAATATTACCAATTACCGTGATCAACATAGCACTAAATAGGACTGCTCCAGAAATGGCAACTAATAGTGAAAGAAAAATAGGAAAACTTTTATCACTTCCATCAAAAGCTCCTGGATCTAACATTAGTTCAATAATTCTCAAGAAATTACCTTCTCCCTTAAAAAGCAGGGCAATAAAATACCATACTACCATCATGCAAAGTATAACTACTGTCAAAAACTTTACCTGATCAAACCATCCTTTGGAGAATGAACGGTCAAACCACCTTAAGTAGCCTTTCCAGATTTTCTTAAGTACCATAACTAATCTAATTAAAATTCGGATATTACTTCTTTATAATATCATATCCAAGTTTCTTCAATAATTTGATGGTATTTATAGCCATCTCCCTGTCATATTTCTTTTCACAATCTGAAAGTTGGCTGTAAGGAACCATATCAGGAGTCTGCTTCAAATCATCATTGCGCTTTGGACCATAGCTCCAACCTTCTCTCTTTCTATTGTATGCCCAAACTTCATGAGCATTTTCAGCAATTGCTTCTCTGAGTTCGTCGAGTTCTGCTCCAAGTTCTATCCCACTCAAATCCAATGGTGAAGGCTCATACTCCATCTCTCCGGGAAGAGCGGCAGCAACCATATAATTATCGGAGTCTTCCCATGCATCCAGGAACCTGCACAATGTAATGGTCTGTTCAGAAGGAGAACTGTCGGGATTAAAGATTTGAATTGTATTGTTTTGGACATCCAGTGATTTAACAACTACTGCATGATCAGGAATATCACCCACGAACATATCTTCTACAGTTTCTTCTAATATATATGCTTGCTTGAGCTCGCCTCCATCCACTGCCGCAATTATGCTGGCACCTTGTGAAAGAAGTTTTGTCAAATCATCAATTGTAGCTTTGTACTTTCTAACAACAGCAAGCCCCATCTCTTCAAGATGACGTCCTATATTGTGTAAAGGGGTTCCTTCATCTTTAAGCCACTTGTGGTCTATGGCACTCATAAGCATCTGTTGCTCATCATATTGAATGTCTCTTTGTGAAAGTATATACTGTTCACACTCCAAACAACAAAGGTTATCATCTTCAGATGTGGCAGCCATTGATATCATTGGAATACTAGAGGTGCTGTCAACGGCCATAGATATGGCCATCAGCTCCCTTAGATCCATATCATCAGCAAGTGCATCAAGCACCTGCATCGTCTCTGATGAGGTGGCATTGCCGTCTAAATATGCAGCCAGCACTTCTGATGATATTTTTATTTTCTCAGATTCCGGTTTCATATTCTGGAAATTCATTAAGGGCAATCTGGGTAAGTGCCTCCAAAGCCCTCTTTTTTATATTGTAAAGGTTGGCTACAGTAACGCCCAACTCTTTTGCAACCTCTTTAGGTTCTGCGTCTTGCATAACAAGCCTTTTTATCACATACATATAGCGCTGGTTGGCAAGTCTGGAAAGAAGTTTCTGCACATCCATCTTCACATTCTTCTTTGAAGAAGTATCCTCTCCCTTTTTTCCCGCCACTTCTAGAAGAGGCTCTTTAGAAACATCTTCTATCATTCTGTTCCTTTTAGCCACGAAGAAACGGATTGCCACCACCTTAAGCCACTGGTATATTGAGCTTCTCCCCTCAAACTGCCTCAACCTTGCGGCATCATTCTCCATAATATGAAGATAGAGTTCATTTACAAACTCATCATAATCTACAGGATATGAAAACACATTGTTAATAATAGACACAAACAGAGGACGGCATTTCTCAAAAAAGAAATGCTGTGTAAAGGACTCATCCTTTTCTATCAGTTTGTTTACTATTATTTGGGTGAAGTTCATGGGGTTATTCTAGTTATGATAAATAGCTATAATTAGTACTATCATTAATACCACAACTGCTATCAATGAATATTTAGACCACGTTTTCTGTGTATTAATAAATTTCTCTTCTGAAATCCATGTTTTACTCTTCCATGCCCAACCATTACCGAAGATTCCGCACAAAAGTCTCAGAGGAATCCCAAAAAACGACAAGAATGGCAAAAAGAAAAAAGTGAGGATTATGATTAAAATTGAAATAAAAGAGAGCAAATATACCCCATTAAATAAGCCCCAAATACCAGGAAATAGAAATGCTGCAACATTAAACTTGTTGCACCTTTCCGGCACACCATTCTGATATACTTGAAAAGGTTTGAAAAGGAAATTATACCATTTCCTATTATACTTCTTTTCAACAGGGTTCTGCTGACTATTATTTTCTGATTTATATCCTGGTTCTTCTGAACTTTGATTACCAGGTATTTCTTGTTGAGTTTTTACGCCTATACCAATTGCATTCTTTACTGCATTTACCAGATCTGTAAACTTAGTCTCGTAATCGGGATAAGCATCAATCCAATGTTTATTAGCTAAAATTAGTCTATTCTGACCTTTTAAAGGTGTTGGATCCAAACGGAATGGAATTAAAGTTTTCTGCTCCTCAAATGCTATATTCAACTCACCCTTTACCCACGAAGATGTTGATGATGTTTCTGAAAAAATTATAACTACAACCTTAGCATGTTTTATAGCATCAACTATAAGATCCCCATACTCAGCCCCAGCTGGAATATCCCTGGGAGCAATCCAACATCTCACCTTATTTTGTTCCAAGACATGACAAATTGCATTAGCTGCAACCTTATCTGTACTGGAATAACTTATAAATATATCGTGGTTCATTATCGCAACTTTGAATAGAAAATTTAACTTTCAAATTTATTAATTATAAATGAATAATGCCATAAAAAACTGATTATATATAATCTCAACTAAACGCACTTAATCTCGTCTATTCTCTTCTCAGCTCTGCTTATTAACCTATTAACATCTGAATCAGACAGCATAAACTTTCGCATATCTGAAATCAAATTATCGCACTCCGCCGACTTATTTAACAACACGTTTACTACATATAAATTATATATAGCATCAACTTTTATATCATATTCTGCTAAACCTTTTCTATCCTTAATAATATCATATCCTTTGCTAATATCTTCCAACGCTTCTTCTAATCTACCCAGTCTTCTTTTCATAGCTCCAGAATAAATAAATACTTTTGCATGATCTGATATTTCTGTATTTTGGAAAGAACAGTCTTTCGCTTGAGAATAAGCTTCTGTCGCAATTTTATTAGCTCTATCATTATAAAGTCTACCAGCATATACGCCTATTGAAAAATAGAACTTCCAGTTATTAAACTTGTATGTCAGCAATTCTTCAAATAAATCAAGTGCTTTATTTGGTTTGGATGTTATTATTTGCTGTGCTTGAAAAAGAACTCCCCACTGCTCATTTATATTAGAAATGGACACCGGATTATTAACATAAGATTGAGCTATATTTCTCAATGACTTTTCAGCCTCTCTAACTATATCTTTATTAGTTTTATAAAGCGTAAAATATTGCTCTATTCCTTCATCCAATTTATTATTTGTACTTTCTTTTGCATAATCAAGCAACTGATTCTTAACTGCTTCCCAATCCCCTCTTTTATTTATGAATACCTGTAATTTAGGATGGGACGTCCTTTTAAAACATGTATAAGCTAATTTATATTCTTCAAATGTTTTGTCTCCTATTACAGAATCAAAAATAAAGAATACCACATCTGCCCTTTCTGATATAAACTGATCATAAACTTTCTGCTGTCCGCCATCTCTATGAAGCATATCAAAATCTTTACATGATACAGCTAGGAAAATAATATCTATTCCTTTTTGGTCATAATCCACAGAAAGTTTATTTGCTACTGATCTGAATAAATCCATTTTTTCAGACAAATCTGTTGAACCGGCAATAAAGATTTTAATTTTCATAAATACACAATTTATTAAGATTAAAAAGTTATTTTTGATAGCACCAAACGAAAACCTAGGTCGTCAAATTTTGCATATGAAGGGCTTGCATGACTACATGACACTCTACAAAAAGAAGGATTTGACTTATAACTTCCACCTCTGCATGAAACACTATATATCCATCCTTTTTGATAAGGATTATATATAGCTTTTCGCGAATAGGGACAAGCCCTATCTGCACACCATTCGAAAACATTACCACTCATATCATAGACACCAAAGTTAATAAAAATAATGTCTTTATAAAAAACAACCTCCGAATTTATCGGAGGCTGTCTATATTTTAATGAACATCTGGAACTGTTTCCAAATATTTTTCACATATCTTATTAAAATACCTAGGGCGCGTACTATATGAATTGTTGCCTTCACTGCTTTATTGTAAATAAAATTTTCTTCTTTCTTCATCAGTTAGAGGATTTGATGAATATATAAGATTTATATAATTGAGAAATAGCGATTTGTCAAGCAAAACAATTTCATTGAACCCGGTATAGCCCATACATAAAACTGCTGAGTCATTTTTATTGAAAACAGGTTTGAAACAACGTCCACCACGAACATGATACTCCAACACCAATTCAGATGTTTCATAATTCCACACTTTAAGCCATCCATCCTGAGATGTTGCTGCTATGTATTTTCCCGAATTGCTCCATGATATTCCCTCAAACTTTATTTTCCACCTGACATAAGGTTCTAGAGTATCTGTTTTATAATTCCAAATTTTCACAAGCTGGTCCTCTGAACAAAATACTATATCACCTTTTGAATTCACATCAGCATAGGCGATTCTATTACCTGCAGATTTATAACATGCAACCCGTTTACCTGTATGAATATCAAAAACACTCAACATATATTCACCGCAAGCCAGCATATGTTTCCCGTCATTAAGGAATTGTACTTTTCTCAACAAACCATTAGTCGCTTCAAGATTTATACTTCTATATATAGACTTTGATATCACATCAAAAATTAAGATTTCACCCCCTAACTCTGCACTGCACAAATATTTGCCGTCCCTACTAAAGGACAACGTTTTTATCAAATCACTGTTTCCATTTAAAGAAAATTTAAATTTACCATTATCACTATATACAGATATCAATGAGTCACTTGCAGGAACTGCTATCAAACCAGAAGCTGCTGAATAAGCCATATCTTCAACTCTCTCCTTTCCCTCAAAATCAACGGTCCATACAATGTCTTTAGAGATCTTGTTGATCTCATATAGAGATGATTTCCCGGCAACCAAGAAATTTAAGGAATCTTTATAAACAACAGATTCAAATTCAGGAGTATAATCAAAATCACAAGTTTCAATGTACTTGAACTTGCCAAGCAATTTTGCATTATGGTCTTTTGATGTAGTAATTATCCAATTGCCGTCTTCAGAAATATCTACATGAGTTATCTCATCATTATGCAGTTTCATTCTATGAGAGAAACTCGGCTTTGGCATTAAATCCAAAACGGCAAGTTCCCCTTTTGAATCACCTGTCACGAGTAATTTTCCAGGAGATATTGCAGCTGATTTGATAGGATAATTATGAGATTTTATTCTATAGATAGCTTTCATATCTTCTTCATTGATAATCATCATGAACTTTCCCTCCGCAACATACAGTCTTCCATCTCTTGCAAAAAAACATTCTGTAATCTCTATTTTTTTATTATCCGTTTTATTTTCATATGTAGATTTCATAACTTTATTCTGCTCAAGATCAACAGTAAAAAGTTCTGGCAACAGCAATCCGGTAAAGTATAATTTTTTAGCATCAGAAGAAAAGCACATTGAAGAAAAGAAGGATACGGATTTAACTTTCCCTTTATACTTACTTTGTTTTTGTAAAATATCAACTACCATATATTCATCTGAAGAAGATGCAAAAGCGAGATATTTTTCATCTGAACTAAACTCCAAAAAATTGACTCCCAATTGGAAATTCACTTCATAATAATGAAAATCTTGAGTTTGATTATCAACTATAACCACAAATTCTTTTTCAGAATTCTTAATTATGGCTGCCGCAAGCAATTTTGATGGACTGAACAAAATTTTGTCCATTTTAAATCCATTTACATGAATATTCAGGGGAGAATCATGCAATTTCTTTCCTGTCCTCACATCAAACAACCCGCTGAATCCATCATCTCCAAAAATCAGCAAAGAAGATGCATCTCTCTCAAAAACTGCATATTCACATTTATATCTCTCCGCATCAAATGTCTTTAATGAAACATATTCACATGGAGAAGCCTCATTGCTTGAATTAATGTATGAGCCTCTTGAAGAAAAAGCAGTCTTTAGGGCAAAATCTACTTCATGGATATCAAGTCCTTCTTTATCCAATTGTCTACAAATCTCTCCGGCAAGTCTTTGCGCATCATATAACTCACCAGCATCAACCAATTGATGTATGATTTGCGCAATATACCTTCCCCTACTGACCATCATCTCCCTATTGGCTTTTCTAACTTTAGCATACTCTATATCAAGCATTGATTTTTGCATGACTATACTGTCATTTGCATCCAACAACATTTCATGCTGCAGGATTAGACTATCATTATAATTGCCAAGCAATACATTAGTAGAATCCAATTGTTTGTTTTGGGTTTCTATTTTTTCATATTGTCTGTTCAATTCAAGATTCTTGTTTACAATAATACCGGCAACCGCCAAAGAAATAGCCAACATTACAACAAGCAAGCAAATTGCTGATATAAGCCTGCGTCTCTTTTCCCTTCCATATCTGTTCCATAACAGATCAAACTGCAAACCAAACATTCTTGCCACTACCTTTACCATAGCAGCATCCCTTCCCATTTCATTAATATTGATACCAAGAAGTTCTTTCTCTCCTGTCAGACTTTTCAGATTAGATGGGAAACATTCATCTTCAGAAACACTGGAATTTGGCGTTCCTTCCACAATAAAAGGAATAATATACTCAACTTTATCTGTATCAATAAATCGTTGTACCTCCTTGCTAACCCAAGGAGATTTTGCCGCCCTTGGAGAACAAATCACTATCAGATATCTGGAATTATCAAGTGCCTGTTCTATTGAACGTGCCAACAAACCACCACTCAAATCTGTTGTATCTTTGAATATAGGTCTGACAAAAGAAGGAATACTTATATTCTGTCTTCTTGCCACTGATGGAATTTTGTAATGTTCCAACTTTTTCTGAAGCCAGGATGCCCATTTTTCATCTTCTCTCTTGTAGCTTATAAATGCTTGATATTTTTTCACTTCCATATATAGTTGCAGCTATAAAACAGTATTTCATCAGTAAATATACAATAATAAAACAAATTCCCCTACCTTTGATGATAGACAACCCACCCAACAAACCTCTATATTCCAAACATTAACTCAGATAATATGAAACCATATAACAAACACTTGAACAAAATCAAAGGATCTATCGTAGCGGGAGCTGTGGGGGATGCATTGGGATATCCGGTTGAGTTCATGAGTCATGAGCAGATCATAAAGAGATATGGCTCTCCCGGTATAACAAGACATGAGCTTAGGGAGGGTAAAGCACTAATTTCAGATGATACACAGATGACACTGTTTACCGCATGCGGCATCTTGAATTCCAAGAGAGACAAGCTGGGTATGTCTTCATCAATCTGCAGAGCTTATATTGAGTGGCTGTATACACAAGGTGGCACAAAGAAGAGGCTTTTCAAAGAGTGCAGCATTACCGGCATTAAGGAACTCAATGCCAACAGGGCACCTGGAATCACGTGCATCTCTTCTCTTACAGCCATTGCAAACGGCAGAGAACATGTGAATTCGAGCAAAGGTTGCGGAGGAGTGATGAGGATTGCCCCAATTCCATTATTTGGAATGGCTCACAACTGGAAAATTGAAGAATGTTGTACACTTGCTGCGGATGCATCGGAAATCACCCATCAGCACCCCTTGGGATACCTTCCGTCGGCTCTGCTCTCATACATCATTTTCAATGCGGCAGAAGATGACGCTCCATCAAAGGAGAGACTGCAAGGTTACATCATGGAAGGATTGGAGGCTGTGAAAAAACTTTTCCCCCACACTCCTTTCGTTAAAGATCTGGAAGAAATTGTCGGGAAGGCAAAAAATCTTGCAAATACCGAAATGGAAGATATTGATGCTATCACCAAGATTGGTGAAGGATGGGTTGCTGAAGAGACTTTGGCTATTGCAATTTATTGTGCCCTCAAATACTGGGACAATGTAGAGAAAGCTCTGGTTGCTTCTGTGAACCATTCGGGAGACAGCGATTCCACCGGTGCCGTAACAGGGAATATCATTGGAGCGCTGCTGGGGTATGATGCAATTCCCGATTTTTACAAGGAAAATCTGGAGCTTAGAGACCTGATTGAAAAAACATCAGAAGATTTGGCGTAATTATCAATTTAATTTTGCACTTTAAAAAATAGTTTCTATATTTGCAGTCCCAAAACGGGATGATTCGCTAGCTCAGCAGGTAGAGCACAACACTTTTAATGTTGGGGTCCTGGGTTCGAGCCCCAGGCGGATCACAAGAAAAGCCTTCAGAGTCAAATTCTGAAGGCTTTTTTCTTTTCATTTCAACCGTCATGCCTCACAGCCAGCCCTATATCTCTTCATTGAGGCTGTAGGTGGCCTCCCAGTCTTCCGCCTTTATTACAAGGCTGGTGTATGAGTAATCCACATCCATAACAATGTCAGACATGTGGGGTGTATGCATGTCGTATCCGTTCTCCTCCAGGTATTTGCCTATAGGGATGTCCTTATCTATCAGGGTCTCCCCTATACTGCCGTCTATCTCCCTTTTCTTTATCAGCAGTGAGAGGATGATATTCTCGGTATCAGGCTGCCTAAGAATGCGCCCGCGGAATTGGGTGTAGTAGTCCCCCATATCAAACAGCTTCATATTGCTGGATACATTGCCGGCAAGGAACCGCCTGTCTACATAGAATCCCTGCGTTCCGCATACAAGCTCCATGGATGCATCAAAGTCTACCCCTATCCACCCCTGCAGGCAGATGTCCACGGTGGCAAACTCCTTGTGGGGCACAACCTTCAGTGAGGACTCCTCCCCCATAGTGCTTATTGTATCGGTGGAGAAGAAGAGCGAGTCAGCCGGCAAGCCCGGCAAGTGCTGCAACGACGTATACAATGAAAACGACTCATTCAGGCTGGTGCCGCCGCGGGCGTTGCCCCAAAGCAGGCATTGCACTCCAGTATTCCTGGGCACTTCCACCACATACGGGGATGAGTAGGAGCGCCTGTACACCGTATCTTTAAAAAGGAGCTCTCCCGATGGAGAGAACAGCCACATCTGCCACTCCCTTATGCTTTTGTCCACCTGTGAGAAGTCCACCTCAAGATAGCACGGGCACGGATCCCTGTCCTCCAGGACTGTACACCCGGGGAGGGAAATGATGCCGGCAAGCAGAGAGCCTGCCAGCATAATCCCGACAGTAATTCTAGAACTCCACATTGTTATTATCAATTACATCCCAGTCCAGAACAGTCATTGTTGCAAGCAAAGTCCCCTTTTCCACATCTTTATTGGGGTCCAGCGAACCAGGCCTTTTAATTGTCACATCAATAGAGTAGCAGCTGTTTCTGGATATCCCCTTTATTGGAATAGGGTAATAGTAGGTTGTACCGTCAAGTTTTCCCTCCAGCACAATCCTGGTAAACTTATTTCCTCCAGTCTCACTTTCAAGGGCATTTTCATAGCAGTAAAAGTAATGGGGCACAGAGTACCCGTCGTCATATATAGGGGAGGCAACAGCATCAGCTATCAGCCCATCCATAACACAGCCCTTTGAATCGTCATCAACATATTTGCCGTTATTGAGAACCAGAAAATTGTCTCCTGCCCCATTGTAAATGAACTTGCTTGCCTGCACATTTATAAGATACGCCTTAAGGTCTGTAAGCGGCATTCCTTCATAAGGTCCGCCTGCAAAGGCCGTCTTTATTGAATTCACCTTAATTCTGGCAACCAGCCTGCGGATTGTAAAGGAAACGGTAGAAGCCAGCTGCAGCTGCGCCTCTGTTCCGCCAATCATAATGAAGTTCTTCACATTCTCATCCTTCAGGGATGCTGTCTGCTCCTCAAACAATGCCCGTGTATTTATCCCTTTCCAGTTTACCCTATGGGAGTTTGCAACTGCATAGATCATCTTCTTGCCTGTGGTTGTCTGCACCTCCAGATTTGTGAGGTTTCCAAGATCTGCACCGGTAAACTTCCTGTATCCGTCCAGCACACCGTCATCAGGCTTGCCTTCATTAATCCTGAATACAAAGACCTCCAGCGTCTGGATATTGTTGTCATACGCCTGGGTGCCATGCCCGTCACCAACGGCTTTTGTGCCGGATCCTCCTCCCCACGATTTACTGTCGGGAGCAAGTGACAAATAGAGGACACTCTCCATTCCCGGTTCTACATTCTCAATCACATCATCTTTGCTGCAGCTGCACAAAATCGACAACACTGCAATGAACATCACTAGTCTTCTCATATCAAAAGTTATTAAAAATTCCATATTTCTTTATCAGAGCGCTTATCTCGGGATCCAGATTTCCCCTGTGACGCATTCCTTGATCCTGCTCAACAGAGTTGAGGTAATGCTCCACCGCCTTCTTCTCATCGCCCTGACGGCCATATACAACTGCCAGCATATAATCCCTTCTGGCATCTCTTGGAAGCTGCCGCAGAATCTCCAACGCAGAATTGTCATACCCCATGCACATATAGGCTACTGCCGAGTTATAGCATCCGTACGGACGGAGCAGCGTTACGGCAAGCTTATAGTCCCTGTTCTTAAGAGCCTCAACACCGCGCATGTACACTGTATCCAGTTCTGTAGTGTGGACAGTATCCTTAATCATCCCTTTTCTGTGCAGCTTGAAGCTGAATTTCACCCTCCTGAGCTTTGGGTAAAGTTCATTACGGATATAACCGGCATACTCACCTTGCAGCAGTACCCTCTCCCTTGCATCAGGGTCATCCACACCACTGCATCTGGCAACAAGGGCACTATCCTTCAAAACTGTATCAGCAGCAATCAGCCCGTAAAGGCCCTCCCAGTCTTCCGAGAGCCCTGTCACCCTTACAAACCCATTATCCTTACTGCCGCTGCCAGGCACTTCACTGTCATCACCATCTGAAGCTTCAACATCATCATATCCAGAAGCACCGTCTCCCCCTGCCTCCTTTATCTCCCACACACTCCCGGCAACGGAATCCCTGAAATAGTCCATGCATTCCAGAAGATAAACCTTAATTTCCTCTCCTCTTCTTCTCGACAATTTCTCATTCAACACAAAGCTTCCCTCCGGAGAACATGCTGCTGCAACCAATATAGAGTCCATAACAAAATCTTCATTTTCAACAATCTCCACCAGATTGCGCTTCATATTGCAGAGTACTGCCGCATTGTCTCCCAACCCAGGATCAATCTTCCATGCCCCTTTGGCAAATTCTATATTATAAGCTGCATCAAAATGCATATCCCTGTATACCACCTTTTTCAGGTACCTTTCAGTATCATCGGCCAAGGTGGAGATAGAGCTGATATAAAAAGTAAGTGGTTCAGCAGCCTTCAATGAGCACAGTTTCCGACCGTTTGTATGAACACTCCCTTCCAGTACCATATCAACCCTCCGGAGCCCAGCCCTGGCAGCGATAGTCTGCACATAGAAATAGCGTATCACACCATTGCCGGCATTCACCACCGAATCCAGCCTTACTCCCCCTTCAGGGAACGGATCCACCACAAACCTCTCATATATCTCACCTTTTGCCGCCCCCTTATTGCGGTTCATGCTCTCCAGCAGCACTTTCCGGTAATGCTTGCCGGCCCCCGATGCATGGCCGTTTCTGGCAATGAAATTCTTCATCTGCCTGTCTCTGGCATACAAGGCTTTGGCAACACTGTCGGGAATAATCCGGCTCAAATAGTTGCCGTACATCCTGTATTCCCAGTTCTGTACCTTCCGGAACCGCTCACCTGTTATATGGATCTCATCCCCTTTAAGGGTATCTCCCAGAAATGCATACTTCGGATAGAGCCTAACCTGCCACATCCTATGCTGCAGCTCCTGCGGCACAGCAAGCTCAAACACAAGATCCACCATGCCGTTCCTTTCCGCCACATGGCTGAACCTGGCCTGCACCACAATCTCATTCAAATGCTCTTGCGCCACCATCTCTCCAGTCTCCTCATCCTTTACAGCATTCATGATAATGCGGTTTCCCTTCAGGTCCTCCACCTCCACAACCTCTGCCACCTGCGGTGCATCTTCAGCAATATCATCCCTCACATCATCCAGACTCCCGACAGCAACATCAACTGCCGCACCTCCTTCCTTAACAAGGGCCAGCTTCCGGCCCCCGGCACAGGATGCCGCCACAAGCAGCACCCAAAGCCAAAGAAACTTCCTCATACTTATCCTCCCGCATATATTGTTATAATATTCTCGACAGCTGTATCATCAGAGCCCCAGGCACCACATAAAAACGGTTCCCATTCTTCTCAACCTTGCCGCATCTTGGGCATGCATACATTGTATAATTGGCAAATCCACCCTGCACTCCAAATCCAAAATCCAGATTCCACCTTTTATTAAGCATAAGTGCATATCCTCCTCCAACAGACAATCCGTATGAATCACCCTCATAGGCATATTCATCAATTATTCCACCGGTATTGTAAATGCTGTACACTATATTGGAATTAATGAACCATCCGCTGTTTGAATACCAGAACCAGTACTTTGATCCAACAGCACAGGATGCAACCCTATTCTGCTTCTGTCCGTTGATGTGGAACGTAAACGGGTTGTATCTTCCTTTAATATAGAAACTCCATTGGGGAGAAGGGCTTAAACCAAACTCCGCATTGATTGTTCCAAAATTGGCATAATCCAGAAGGTTTGTTGCCAGGTGCATATTCTGGGCACGGACAGCTGAAGCATTTGCAAGCGCCAGCAAAAAAACAGATATGACAAGCAGTTTCCGCATGATTTTTTGTTTGCGAAAATATATCCGCACAGCTGCAGAGGATGCCAAAAAGAGAAAAATCTGCCCGCCATGGAGCAAGATTTTTATGATTTTGTTTTTTGTTGCTCTTTTTTAAAAAAAGCAAAATGAATATAAACGTTTAAATTTATCTGAAATGGAAAAAAAACATTGGTGGAGCCCTCTGATTCTTGGAATCATACTCCTCGCACTAGGAATTGTTGTACTGCTGTTCCCCGGAGCAAGCTACATTACAATGTCCATGCTGTTTGGAATTGTAATAGCACTATCGGGAATAATGTACATTGGTATGGGATTTCAAAGGAAACTTAAAGGACGCGGCTGGCTTATTGCCGGCGGTATCATAGAACTTGCCCTGGGCATATTCCTTTCATTCTCACCTGCAGTATCTGCTCTTGCACTCCCTTTAGTATTGGGATTCTGGCTCCTTTTCAAGGGATTGTCACTATTGGGAATCATCTTCTCCGTAGGAACCAAAGAATTTCCCGGCTGGGGCCTTACCCTTTTCTCTGCAGCCATGCTCATCCTCTGCGGAATGATCATACTTCTGCAGCCCTTGCTTTACGGAGCTGAAGCTGTAATCCTCTGGACCGGAGTATCGCTCATCATTGGCGGCTTCACCTACATGAACTACGGGTTCAAACTTAAAAACTGAATCGCGTCGCAATTTTATACAACAAACTCATAATCAAACAATTAAAAATAAGAGGTATGACAAATCTGCCATACCTCTATTTTTATTATACTGATACTCAGTAAATTGTACAAAAATGTAACGCGAACTAAAAATTAACTCTCAACGAAGCCTGCAGTCTGTTGTTGTGGTGCATCTGGTCATTCCTGTCCTTTCTGCTGCCCCACAAGTACTCTACTCCTGTTGTAAGGACCGGTGAGACCTTGTAGATAAGGTTGCAAACAAAATAGGCAGCTTCCTTGTAGGTTTCTCCTGCCATATCCTCATAGCCGTCCGGCATGAAGCATTTCACTTCACTGAAGGTTGCTGAAGTTGACAACACGTCTGATATCTGATACTGGAGACCCAAATATGAACCTACCACCTCAACAGGCCTCATTCTTCCCGACGAACCGTCTACAGGAACCAGGTCAAGACCAAGCCCCTGAAGATCCTGTACATATGAACCTATTCCTGTACCGAATACCGACTGGCTGTAAAGGGTCAGCCTCTTGCTCAATGGGCCCACACTGCTCAATTTTACAGCAATACCAGCCTGTGAAGATGTTGTGCCGGATGTCATATTGTAGTATTGCATATCCCTGAAAAGTCCGGAAAGCCTTATCCAGCCCTTGCCCTCCTTCCAGCTGTACTGCAAATAGAGCGGAATATCAGGCATCCTCTGGTTCACGGCCATGTTTCTGGACCCATATGTTGCATTTACAGAAGGCATTTCAAGTCCCGCTCCAATTTTCCAGTGCTTCCCCAGCTTCTTCTGCCAATCAAGAACCGTATTGAAGAGGAATGTCATAGCATTTGGCCCTTGCTGGTCAATGGTCTGCGCTGCAGCCTGGCCGTCTGTAAACAAGCTGGTTGTATATCCCACTACAAAGTTCCTGTATGTAAGATAGGCTGCCTTCAATGAGAATCCGTAATCCCCAAGCCCCTGGGCAAAACCAAAGTCAACATATGCACCCACCTTGTTCTCTGTATGCGGCAAAGCAACAAAGTTGAAGAACATGTTGGATGATGCTGCGCTCATCTGGAACAATGATCCGTTTCCAGGAGTATCACCCATTGGAATGGCATTGGTAATAAAATAGATAGGGCTCTCTATAGGGTTACCCCAGTCGAAAGACATAGACCCTCTGATGTATCCTCCCATACCAAGATAGAATTCCCTCTGGTTTCCAATAACCGAGAATCTTGGCATGCCTGGTGCATTGAAGTATTTTGGAGCATTCTCCTCCAATACTTTAAGCACTATTGTATCTTTTTCCTGCCCATATGCCTTTAGGACAGAAAAGGTGGCCGCCAATGCGCAGGCCACCATTATTCCTGAAAGTTTCATGATATTTAGTCATTATCTTCAATTATAGCCACTCTATTGAGCTGAGGCTCTCCAAACTTCTGCTGTGTTGCACCTACAGCATCAATCTTCAGCTGATCCGGTTTCACACCATACTTCTGTACTAGGGTATTGAACACAACCTCACCGCGTTTCTGGCTCAACTTCTTGTTGAACTCTGCTGAACCTGTCTGTTTGTCTGCAGAAGCAAAGATCATGAATCTCTTGTCGGGATACTGCTTGATGATCTCCGCCATATAGCCCAAGTTGATGATTGATTTCTCTGTAAGCTTGGCTTTGCCAATCTCAAAGAAGATTGCAAGTTTTGGAAGGACAGGGATTGTTGCCTCAACACTCTCCGCCTCTGTTATTTCAGCCTCCTGCTTCTTGATTTCCTGCTCAAGTGCCGCTCTTTTGGCATCAGCTTGAACCAGCATCTGCTCAAGTGCTGCAATCTGCTCTACATATTTTGTATTGTCCTCTATTACAATAAGGTCTGAAGCACGCTGGAATCCCACATTGTCAAACTTGTAGGTAACACCTGCAGTTACGGTTCCCAACACATTAAGGCCGTTGCTGCCGCTTGTATATGCAAACCTCTGATTTACAAACATCGCCCTCATGTCTATGCTGATATCAATAGCATCACTGATTCTGATATTGTGCAACAGACCTGCATTTGCAGCAAGTTCATCCTTTGATGTGCCGTGACCTGAAGAATGTGCAAGGCCAAAACCAACATAAGGGACAAAACTCCAGAATCTGTACGGATTCTCCCCGCCAAATTCATTTGAGGCATTCCACAACAAATCTGCATGAAGGTTCATTGTATTGAATTTCTCTTTATAGTAGCCTTCGGTATCAGGAGTACCTTGCGAATAAGGCAACTGCCCGCTTGTCCAGCCTTTAGCCTTTAATCCTGAATACTGCATGCGCATACCAACAGACGGGGTGATCCACTTGCCTACAGAGATATCCAAAGCCGGTGCAATTCTGTCAGAGAAATCGCCGTGGGTATCACTCTCTCCAAAATAGACATTGATACCTCCTCCTGCAGTTACAAACCAGTTATCCCAAAAACCTCCGGTAATGTAAGGGCCCTTGCTGTTCTGAATCTGTATAACTGTCTCATCCTGTGCAAAAGATGGCAAACTCAATACAGAAACCATTAAAATCACAAATAACTTTTTCATAATAACGAGTTTTAAATTAATCCTAAACTGCCATACTCAACACAGATAGATTGAAATTGTTCTCGCATAAATGAAAAATCCCCCATTTTAGGGGCAGTAAGAACTTTATCCCGACATTCTTTGTTTACAGGGAAATTGTTTAAATAACCTGAAAAATGAGAAAGATTTTAATGCTATCAATTGCCCTACTTACCTTACTTGGCACCGCAAACTACACTTACGCACAGGAATTTGGAGATGAATCCACAATGACAAAGCAGCAGGCCAGAAGGGCAGCCCGCGCCGCACACAGAAAAGCGGTTGCAGCACAGCAGCTTAAAGATTTCCACGCTGCAATAGAGTGTATACAGAAGGGTTCCTTTGTAATTGAAGTAGACCAGCTTCTATTCCCTCAAGGATTGACAAAATTTGTATCAAGCTACACAAACTTTGTATCAATGAACCAGGATGAAGCAGTAATACAGATTGCTACCAGCTACTTCAACCCGGGACCTAACGGATTGGGAGGAATTACAGTCAAAGGCAAGGTATCAGATGTCTCAATGACAACCGACAAAAAAGGTTTTGTATACTACAACTTCTCGGTACAGGGCATGCTGGTATCAGCAACTGTAAACATACAGCTGCTGGGTGACGGTAACAGGGCTACTGTTACAGTATACCCTAATTTCAACAACAATAACCTTACTATGACAGGTGTTGTAGTTCCTTACGGTGCATCAGATGTGTTTCAAGGCCAGACATTCTAGATGGATATGACCTCATCTGCTGAAAGGTACCACAAATACCCTTTCACATTAGTATAACCCATTCTTGTGAGCAGATCCATATATCTGCTCACTTGTCTTTTATACTGCCCCATCTGCGCCGTATCCTCATACAGCCGTGCCCATGCGTGGATCATCGATGCGCAGCGCACAGCAATCGCCTCGCTCTGCGTCATCTCGTCGGGAATTGTCCGCTCAATCAGCCCCGTCACCGGCGCGCGCCACGCATTGGGCAGCAGCAGAAACG
>CALCHD010000119.1 GCA_937901105.1 uncultured Bacteroidales bacterium
CCATGAAAGACTCAATCACGTTCTGCACTGCTATCTTCTCAATACCTGTTGCTTTGGCAACCTCGTTAACGATATCTGCTTTAGTCATAATAATTTATAATATTTAAAGGTTAGTTATTTTTTGGGACAACAAAAGTAGAGTATTTTTTCTGATTTGCAATGATAAATATCACTTTTTTTTAGTTTTAGGCCATTTTTAACGGGTTATACAGGAGTTCTGGCAGGGTTGAGAAGTTTGGCATATATATTGACCTTATATAAAACCCGCTTCTTCTGCACAGGAGAGGCGCACCATTACTGACATTTTGACATATATACATATACAGAACATGAAGATTCCAAAATTTTCAATTAACCAGATGGAGAGCGGAGAGATAAACATCATTCCAATATTGGACATAAACGGAAACGCCAATATGGAGGATGCTGATATGCCAAATACCTTGCCTATCCTGGCATTGAGGGATGCAGTGCTGTTCCCCGGCACCATCCTGCCCATTACAGTAGGAAGGGAAAAATCATTGAGGCTTATTAAGGCCCTGCATAAGGGAAGCAACATCATAGGCACTGTAACACAGAAGGATGCGGCAGTTGAGGAGCCGGTGCACGAAGACCTGTTCCACATTGGAACCAGCGCAAGGATAGTAAGGGTTCTTGAGATGCCGGACGGAGCATACACTGTAATCCTGCAGGGTATAAAGAGATTCACTGTAGACTCAATAATTGCAGAGGAACCTTATCTGATAGGTACTGTAACATACATTGAAGACACCCTTACAGACGACCAGAAGGTTGTTGAGCCGCTTATGAGCTCAATCAAGGATGCCGCACTGTATGTAATAAAGATGACCCCGCACATGCCGCAGGAGACTGCCATGGCAATCAAGGGGATATCAGACATCAGGTTCCTTGTGAACATGATTGCCACAAACCTTGACAATGACCTCACCCCTGAGAAGCTTGACATCTTGTCTGCCGATGACATTGTTGCAAGAGGCTACCGCCTTCTTGCCGCACTTAACAAGCAGGTTGAGATCCTGAAGATAAAGGATGACATCCAGCAGAAGGTAAAGAGCGAGATTGACCAGCAGCAGAGGGAGTACTACCTGAACAACCAGCTGAAGACCATCCAGGAGGAGCTTGGAATGGACGGCAACGGCAAGGATGCTGCAGAGATGCGCCAGAAGGCGAAGAAAAAAGAGTGGCCGGAGTGGGTAGCAAAGACATTTGAGAAGGAGCTTGCACGCCTTGAGAGGACAAATGTCACCTCTCCAGAGTACAATGTGCAGCTGAACTATCTTGAGTTCATACTTGACCTTCCGTGGAACTTTACAACCAAGGACAACCTTGACATGAAGCACGCACAGAAAGTGCTTGACAAAGACCACTTTGGGCTTGAGAGCGTAAAGGACAGAATCATTGAGTACCTGGCAGTACTCAAGCTTAAGGGAGACATGAAGTCCCCTATCCTGTGCCTGTACGGCCCTCCAGGTGTGGGCAAGACCTCATTGGGCAAATCAATTGCAAAGGCACTTGGCAGAAAATATGGCAGAATCGCCCTTGGAGGCCTTCATGACGAGGCTGAAATCAGGGGCCACCGCAAGACATACATTGGCGCAATGGCCGGACGAATCATGCAGACAATTGCAAAGACAGGATCGTCAAACCCTGTAATTGTACTGGACGAGATTGACAAGATCAGTTCAGACTACAAGGGAGACCCTGCTTCTGCGCTTCTTGAGGCATTGGATCCGGAGCAGAACACCACATTCCATGACAACTACCTTGACATGGACTACGACCTTTCAAAGGTGCTCTTCATAACCACTGCCAACAACATCAGCACAATCCACCCTGCCCTTAAGGACAGAATGGAGATGATACCTGTAAGCGGATACCTTGCAGAGGAGAAATACCATATTGCAAAGGATTACCTGATCCCTAAACAGCGTGAGGCTCACGGACTTAATGCAGCACAGCTAAAAATAGGCAAAGCAGGCATTGAGACCATTATAGACAAATACACAAGAGAGTCAGGAGTAAGAAGCCTTGACAAGCAGATTGCAAAGATTGCAAGAAACGTTGCCAAGAAGATTGCCTTGGAGGAAGAGCTTCCTGCAAGCATTGACGCTAAACTTGTTCAGCAGATCCTTGGCCTTCCAACCAACAGCCACGACATGCAGAAAGGGAACGAGGGTGCAGGTGTAGTTACAGGCCTTGCATGGACCGAGATGGGTGGAGAGATCCTGTTTGTGGAGACCAGCTTGAGCGAGGGCAAAGGGGTACTTACCACCACCGGAAACCTTGGAGATGTGATGAAGGAGTCAGCAATGATTGCCTACCAGTACATCAAGGCGCATCCGCAGCTGCTTGGCCTCAAGCCGGAGGAGATCCAGAACAAGGATGTACATATCCACGTACCGGAGGGGGCTATTCCTAAAGACGGCCCTTCTGCCGGAATTACTATGGTAAGCTCAATGGCATCTGCATTCAAGGGCCAGCCTGTAAAACAGGCAATCGCCATGACCGGAGAGATGACCTTAAGGGGCAAAGTGCTCCCTGTAGGAGGCATCAAGGAGAAGATCCTGGCAGCAAAAAGAGCCGGCATCACCACCATAATCCTTTCTGCAGAGAATGAGAAAGACATAAAGGAGATTAAGGAAGTATACGTAAAAGGCCTTGAGTTCCACTATGTGAAGACAATGCAGGATGTAATTGAATTCATTTTCTAAAGATGGATGTAAAGATAGAGCAGCAGTGGAAAGAGAAACTGCAGGGAGAGTTTGACAAGGAGTACTTCAGGAACCTTGTCAGCTTTCTCCATGCAGAAAAGGCTGCAGGAAAGACAATATACCCCCCAGGAAGCCAGATCTTCAACGCCTTTTCACTCACCCCATTCAACAATGTAAAGGTTGTAATACTTGGCCAGGACCCATACCACGGGCCCAACCAGGCCCACGGCCTTTCATTTTCTGTTCCCGACGGAATTCCGGCACCCCCTTCACTAAAGAACATATACAAGGAGATAGAATCCGACCTTGGAATAGAGATAAATAAAAACGGCAACCTTGAAAACTGGGCAAAGCAGGGAGTGTTCCTGCTCAACGCCGTACTTACGGTAAGGGCATCAGAGCCCACATCACACAGCAAAATTGGCTGGACAGAATTCACAGATGCAGTGATAAAGGCCATTTCCGACAACACCTCCGGAGTAGTATTCATGCTTTGGGGAAATTTTGCAAGAAGCAAGAAAGAGTTGATAGACAGCACAAAGCACTATATTTTGGAAGCAGCTCACCCATCTCCTTTAGCGCGTGGCGCGTTTTTTGGATGCAAACATTTCTCAAAATGCAATGAAATATTAAAGAACTTGGGAAAAACCCCAATAGACTGGAGTTTATAAAAATGAAAAAAATGATTACACTTTTACTTATTGCCCTTGTATCGGGCATATTTGCCATGTGCGCACCCAAAAAAGAGATTCCTGTAGAGAGCAGCTGGGCATTGGAGACAATATACACAGACGGCAAAGAGATATCTGTACCGGAAGGGCATACACCTTATCTGGCATTTCTTGCAGACAAGAAAATATCGGGAGAAACAGGCTGCAACAGATTCTTTGGAGACTACACGGCAAAAGGGAAGAAACTGACCTTTACAAATGTTGGTTCAACAAGGATGATGTGCCCCCAGATGGCATTTGAGAACGCTGTTCTGGAAGCTATAAACGGGACTGCACAATACACCCTTGCAGGGGACACTATGGCCCTTAAGGACAAGGATGGAAACATTATAGCACTTCTTAAAAAAATAGAGCCTGTCTCTTTGGAAAATTGATTACATTTGTGAAAAGAAAATGTTTCACAAATGCGTACAGCAATATTCCCAGGATCTTTTGATCCCTTTACAGTAGGCCACTTTGACGTTCTGGAGTCGGCACTCCAGCTGTTTGACAAAATAATAGTGGCCGTTGGATACAACAGCTCAAAAAAGGGCTTCCTTACCCCAGAAACAAGAGTAGAAATCATAAAGCAGGCTGTAGCGCACCTTCCTAATGTGGAGGTGTGCACATACAGCGGCCTTACCATAGACCTCTGCCACCAGCTTGGCGTAAACCACATCATCAGGGGGTTGAGGACCACCACAGACTTTGAGATGGAGAGCGTAATAGCGCAGGCCAACAAGAAAATGGCCCCTGACATCTCAACAGTATTTATCCCTGCATGCCAGGAATACTCATTCATCTCCTCTACCGTAGTGAGAGACATCCTTATCCACAAAGGGGATGCGGCACAGTTCCTCCCTAAAGGGGTTGACATTGCCAAGTTCCTCAACCAGACAGGAGAGACAAAATGAAACACCTCCGCTTCATCTTCTCCGCAATAGCACTTATCCTAGCCCTTGCAGGCGACGCCTGTGCCCTCGGACGCAGGAACACGCTTCCTGCACCGCAGGATAATCATGCCAAACAGGAAAGTGCTGCATCACCACAGGGAATGCCTGCCACTTATAAAGATGCTGCTGCGGCACAAGATACAGTGAGGTTTGATACCGCAACTGCAAAAGCGAAGGTGGAGCAATATTTGAGCCTGATACAGTACAGCCACACAGATACCATTCTGGCAAAGGTAAACAGCCTGATTGAAGCAGGTGACGACGAGCACACAAAAAGCTTTATGGCCTACACCGCATACAATTTCTTCTACAGCTCACCCATTATGGGGCAGGAAGGGATTGCAGTGAAAATTGCCCAGGAGTGGTTCCTCAATGACAGGCTCCCCTGGCCTAATGAAGAGGGAAAATTCATGCTCAAGGCCTTTGTGGAGTTCAACAGGCAATCCCTCATAGGGATGGAGGCGCCCGAGCTGGAGCTTCAGGATTCGTCGGGAAGAAAAACCTCCCTCAACTCGCTGCAGGCGGAATATACAATCCTCTACTTCTATTCAGACAAATGTTCATCCTGCCAGGAGCAGACCCCACAGCTTGTTGACTTTGTAAACAGCTACAATGACGGGGTGCTGGCGGTGTATGCCGTTTATGCAGAGGCCAATGAAAACAACTGGAAAGAGTATATAAAGGAGAACCTCTACATCTACAACCCCTTCACATTCTGGACCGACGTCTATGACTCCGATTTCAGCAGCGGGTTCCATATGCTGTACAATGTAATGAAGACCCCGCAGATGTTCCTTATAGACAAGGAGAAAAGGATCATAGGACGCGGACTTGACGTGGAGGCGCTCAAACAGATCCTGGCACAGAAGAACCGTGAGAGGGATGAGATGCATTCCCTCTTTGAAGCGATATTCGCACCGGCAAAAGGGAACAGCACAGAAATAGCACTTACCATAGACCTGTTTGCCCAGAGGACAATTGCAGACCAGGAGACCTTCAGGGACATAATGAGCGGAATGTTCCTGTGGCTGAACATGGATGAGGACTACACCCTTCAGGAAGGGGCAGCCTACCTTGCAGAAAAATATATTGTAAATCTTCCCGACAGATGGACAAAAACCTATCTCCAGCAGATAAAGGAGACCCTGGAGGCATTCAACAAGAACCGTCTTGGGGAAAAAGCGGCAGATTTGCAGCTGGAGAGGCAGGACAACAGTCCAATTAACATGTCAGATATTACAACTGAATATAAAGTTTTGTATTTTTACAGGCCAAACTGCGGAATGTGCAGCCAGGTAACCCCAAAGATGGCCCAGATCTACAACGAGTTCAAGGACAAGCTGGACATCCAGTTCCTTGCCATCAACCTTGGGGGCGGATACAGGGAGTGGATTGAATACACCCAGGCCATTGGGGCAGACTGGGAGAACTTGAGGGGTCCTGACGGAGACTCGGGGGAGATCTACAACAAGTACTACATAGACAACATTCCACAGATATATCTCCTCATCAACGGCACCGTAGCGGCCAAGGGGATAAATGACATTGACCTTAAAGAGATACTAAAAAGCATCAAACCATGATAACCGGCAAATACAAGGAGTTTTACAATAAACTCAACACAATAATCCCAAAAGAGCGCCTTTTGCACGACTCATTGAGCACCCTTGCCTTTGGCACAGACGCTTCATTCTACCGTCTCATCCCCAAACTAGTAGTGAGGGCACAAAGTACAGATGAGATAAAGCTGATCATGCGCACTGCGCACGAAATGGGCATTGCGGTAACCTACAGGGCAGCAGGCACATCTCTGTCGGGACAAGGAATATCAGACTCCGTGCTGGTTATTGCCACCCACGGCTTCAAGGACTACAAGATTCTTGACGGCGGTCTTAAGATTGAGCTTCAGCCGGGCATCCGCGGAGGTGCAGCAAACAGGTACCTTGTAAAATACGGCCGCAAGATTGGTCCGGATCCTGCATCAATTGATTCTGCCATGATTGGAGGTATTGCGGCGAACAACGCCAGCGGAATGTGTTGCGGTACAAGCGAGAACTCCTACAAGACAATTGCCGACATTAAAGTTATCCTGGCTGACGGAACAGAGCTTGACACTGCGAGCGAGGCTTCGCGCAAGGCCTTTGCAGCCAGCCATGGAAAGATGCTGGAGCAGCTGGAGGATATTGCCCGCAGGATAGATGCAGACCAGACCCTTAAAGAGAGGATCCAGCGCAAATACAAAATCAAGAACACCACCGGATACAGTCTCAATGCATTTGTAGACTACAAGGATGGCTTTGATATCCTAAAGCATATCATCATAGGTTCGGAGGGAACCTTGGCATTTATCTCATCTGTTACCTACAATACAGTAGTTGAGCACCAGCACAAAGGGTTGGCCCTGATGATTTTCCCTACCATAAAGGAGGCTTGCGAGGCTGTGCAGATATTGAAGCAGCAGCCGGTTTCTGCAGTGGAGATGATGGACAGGGCAAGTATCAGGTCTGTGGAGAATGCTGCTGGGGTGCCTGAATATATAAAGACATTGTCGGGAGGAGCAGCAGGATTGCTTGTGGAGGTCAGAGGTGAGGACGATGCTGCAGTGGATGCAAAATGTGCTCAGATTGCCGATGCAATTAAGGATATCCCTACTGAGTTGCCATACGCATTTACAAAGGATGCCAAGGAGCAGGCAATTTTGTGGAAGATAAGGAAAGAGACTTTGCCTACCGTTGCCGGCATGAGAAAGGCGGGAACAACAGCTATTATTGAGGATATCTGCTTCCCTGTGCCACAGCTTGCAGACGCGGTTCTGGATTTGAGAAAGATATTTGAAGAGGACGGCTATGCAGATGCCGTAATCTTCGGCCACGCCCTTGAGGGCAACCTCCATTTCATGTTCAACCAGGATTTTGGTACAGAGAGCGAGGTGGAGAAATACAGCAAGTTTATGGACGACATTGCAGACCTTGTTGTAAACAAATACGACGGTTCTCTTAAGGCAGAGCACGGTACCGGCCGCAACATGGCCCCTTATGTGGAGAAAGAGTGGGGAGCACAGGCTTATGCCCTCATGAAAGAGGTAAAACAGATATTTGACCCTAAAGGAATTTTGAATCCTGGTGTTATCCTCAACAACGACCACCAGGCCCATATCAAGAACCTCAAGCCTTGCCCAGACGTTAAGGAGAGCGTGAACAAGTGTATGGAGTGCGGTTTCTGTGAGGGCGGATGCGTTGCAGAGGGCCTTACCCTTTCACCACGCCAGAGAGTTGCCTCATTCCGCGAGATGGAGAGGCTTAAGGCTACCGGCGAAGCGCCTCACATTGCAGCCGAGATGCAAAAACAGTACAAATACTGGGGTATGGAGACCTGCGCAACAGACAGTTTATGTGCAATCAAATGCCCTGTAAAAGTTGATACCGGAAAACTCATAAAAGAGCTGCGCCATGCAGAGCACTCCCCTGCTGCAGAAAAAAATGCGGTGAAGCTTGCTTCAAACATGGACAAGGTTACAGCAGGAATGCGTGCCGGATTGAACATCACCTACGCAATGCGCGTGGCAATGGGTAAAAAAGTGTTTGGTACACTTGCAATGGCTGCCCGCAAACTTACCTGCGGCGCCATCCCAATGTGGAACGAGCACTTCCCTAAAGCGGCACATAAGATAAACTATACCAGCGTATCCCCTGCTCCTGAAGTGAAGCCAGCAGGCACAGTAGTATACTTCCCATCTTGTATTACCAGAAGTATGGGTGTGAGCAAGTCATACAGCAACGAGCTGGAGATCACCAGACTTACAGAGAAACTTCTTTTGAAGGCAGGATACAAAGTAATCTACCCGGAGAACATGAACAAGCTTTGCTGCGGTATGGCATTCAGCAGTAAAGGATATGTAGAAGCAGGCAAGAAAGCATCAGACGAGCTTGAGGCAGCATTGCTAAAGGCTTCAGAGAATGGCAAATACCCTGTACTTTGCGACATGAGCCCTTGCCTTTACACCATGCGCAGCAACATGGACGGTGGCGCACTCAAGCTGTACGAGCCAGCTGAATTCATTCTGAAGTTCCTTAAAGACAAGCTCAAAATAAAGAAACTTGACAAACGCGTTGCAGTATTTGCCGTATGCTCAACCAAAAAGCTTGGCGTAGACAACATGCTGTTTGATGTGGCAAGACTATGCGCAAAAGAGGTAACAGTAATTGACAGCAACTGCTGCGGCTTTGCCGGCGACAGAGGCTTCACCTTCCCGCAGCTGAACACCCACGGCTTGCGCATGCTCCGCTCACAGGTAGAAGGAACCCTTGTTGACGGCACAAAAACCTCACCTTGCGTGGAGGGCTATGCCACCAGCCGCACCTGCGAGATTGGCTTGAGCCGCAACAGCGGAATTACCTTCAAATCCATACTGTACTTGCTGGATGAGGCGAGTGAATGAGATCAAGAGGTTAAGCGCACTGATATGCCCTATACGCATCTACAGCAACGGTAAGTGCGCTTAACCCTCAATGGCGGGTGAGGGTTAAGCACATCAACACGCGCCAAATGCAACTCTGGTCAAGGCTAGTGCTCTTAACCTCTTGACAATCCCCACAGAAGCACCTGAAACCGCTCTAAAATTGCTATATTTTCCATAGAATAAACATATCAAATTTACTCGCCGCGGATAGAAATAACTTGGAGAATCTAGAGTGCATCTGTATATTTGTATGTACAGGTAATCCAATGAAAATATACAATCATTCATGATAAAACACGAGCCATATCCGTATGATACTCCTTTTGTGGCGGAGTGCAGACAGATGCAGTCCCAATATAGGGAGGAGCAAGGTTTGCCGCTGAGGCCTTACACTGTACAGAACCGCAGAAGCAAGGATTTTGGCAAGGTTTATAATTTGGGGAATTATATTTTCTCGGGAGAGGAAAGCGGAGCAAACTTTCTTGACGGATATATTTTTGAACATGCTAAAGAAAGGATCTTAAACAGGAAACCTTACGAGACATTTGATGAGGACAGGATGTTCAATAATCTGCTTTCCAGCCAGCCTATGGCCTTCAACCTGTTCTGTCCATTGAGAAAGCTGCTTGAAGAAAACCGGATTGCAGCCACAAAAGCAATCCAGGCAGCCCTCCCCTACTACTCCGTTGCTATGGTTACAGCGGTTGAACTGGAATTTATTCCCAGCAATTACCAAGACCTCACTGGTGACAAAAGTGCCATGGACGCCATTATAAAATACAGGGACTTTGAAGGGAAAGAATGCTTCATTGCCATTGAAACCAAATATTCAGAGAACCTGGGGAGCAACACCGCATCATTCATGAAATTGTCGGGAGAAAAATATGAAGAAAAACGGCAAAAGTATTTTAAGGCCATCAAAGAACTGAACTTGTTTCTTCCCGACATAGAAGAAAAAATACGAAATAAGCCAAGCAAACTTACCCAATTGTACAGAAACTTCATTTTAAGCGAAGCCTATGGCAATTATGAAGGGATGGCCTCCCATTCAATAGTTCTGGCCCCCGCAAATCATCCTTCTACAGAAAGGGAAATTGAATCATTGCAGGAAGAATTGCTTCCACAGGCAAAAGATAAAATACAGGGAGTCAAACTTGAAGCGTTTGTAGACTCCTTGATTGAAGCATGTGATGGTGAATACAAACAAATTTTTGAAAGATTTAAGAAAAGATACCTTAACTTTAAGGAAAATTAACTGATCTATATGAAAAAACTGTTTGCTATTGTTTTGGCATTTTGTGCCATATCTTGTACACAGGACAATTTTAACCATGTACAGGAATTTGAAAATATTGTGGCCGATTTAGCATCACCCGAATTTGCCGGCCGAAGCCTGTACCAGGATGGCGAACTGCGTGCCGCCAATTACATTGTGGAGAAATTCAATGAGTTCTGCACATCAGACTTTGTGGAGAAACCTTGTTTCCAACAATTCAACTACCCGTTGAACACCACCCGCGGGGATATGTTCTTTGCAGTTGACGGCAAAGAATACAAAGCATTTGAGGATTATGTGGTAAAAGAGTTCTCCACCGGAGCAGACCGTACAATGCCAATAATATATGCATTGGAGGAGGGTATTTATACTCCCGACAGATATGCAGCCCACTTGGGTTCCCTTAAGGCAGAGAATTCCTTTGTAGTACTGGATTATGACAAGTTCCACACCCTCCCTTCCGAGGGTGACAGATACTTCAAATACCTTAAGGATTTGAATCTTGGAGGAGTAATCTTCAAATTCAGCAAGAAACCGAATTACTTCAAGGCCCGCGCATTTTTTACCACCCCGTTTCCGGTAGTTTGCGTTGGCCCTGAATTCCCGGCAGATGCCAAAGAGGGAACCGTAAAATTCCAGAACGAGTTTATTGAGGATTACACTTCCCAGAATGTATTTGCAAAAATTGAGGGTACATCAGACTCCGACAGCTGCTGGATGTTCATTGCCCACTATGACCATCTTGGGATGATGGGACGTGACAACGTATGCCTTGGTGTAAATGACAATGCCTCAGGAACTGCAGCCGTACTGACATTGGCCCAATACTATTCACAACCCGAGAACCGTCCTGAACTTGACATGGTATTCTTGTGGGTAGGCGGCGAGGAGGCAAACCTGCTAGGTTCGAGATACTATGTGGAGAATCCGCTGTTCCCATTGGAGAACATCAAATATCTCATTAATCTTGATATGATTGGTGATACTCCCGACATGCTTTACCATGAAGGCGGCCCGGAGGCAGACAAGGGATTGGAACTGTTTATGGAGATAAACAAGGCCCACGGCTATTTCCCTAACCCTCACCGCGGCGAGCTGGTTGACAATTCAGACCACTACTACTTTGCCAAAGCCGGAGTACCTGCAATGTACTTTGAGTCAAAGGGCGAATACTACAAATACTACCACTCCCCTGCCGACAATCTAGAGCACTTTACCAGCGAAAGCTACAAGAGAATCTTTGAAATGGTAAAGGAGTTCATACAGAGATATTAAAACAAAAGAAGAGCCGGCATCTGTGCCGGCTCTTTATGTTTATCTGTTTAATATGTGTTTTTTGGCAATCTTGCGGGCCACTCCCATAAGCAGGAAGAGGAAGGTGAGGAAGCGGCTCAGGCGGCCTATGATATCGCCGTGGATGGTGTAGATTGTTTTTTCGCTGTTAAGGTTAAGGGTGCCGGTGAGGTAGCCACGCTCCCACCAGCCGGTCTGTTGAACAATGTCGCCGCGCTGGTTTATGAAGGCACTGATACCGGTGTTGGCACTGCGGGCTATGCTGCGGCGGTTCTCAATGGCCCTCAAGCGGGCGTAGTTGAGGTGCTGCTTATGGCCTGGGGTATCGCGCCACCAGCCGTCGTTGGTAATTATGGCCATCACATTGGCCCCATTCAAGGCCCACTCACGGTAGAAGTGCGGGAATACAGATTCGTAGCAAATGGCTGTTCCAATTTTTACCCCGTGTGAAGTCTCAAACACGTCTCGGGTATCCTGTGGCTGGTAATCGCCAATGCCGCCTGCCATGTTCCTTACCAGCTGGTCCATAAACTTGAATGGACCGCTCCGGAACGGGTTGCTTTCTGCAAGAACCACCAGTTTTGACTTGTGGTAGTACTGCGGCGTGAGTGTCATCTGCTCCACACCTGTCCCAGCCGCACTGGAATCAGCTGCTACGGCACAAGGTTCCATAAAAATAGAAGCGTTGTGGTATTTGTCGCCATTATAGGTTACTGCCCCTACAATCATTGAAAGCTCCTTGCCGGCAAGGTTCTCCTGTTTAACCCAGTTGGCAATGGCCTTGTAGCTAGGGTTTCTGTCGGGAGCACTCTCCTGAAGCCTGCTGCTCCACCTCTCGTTGAAGATGAAGGTCTCTGGGGCTACCACCAGCAGCGGTATGGTGTCAGCTGCCTGGTCTGCGGCCTGGCCGGCCAGTTCCAGAAGGTTGGCAGTCTGCTCCATAAGCGACTGGCCTCCAAACTTGTCGGTATAAGGATCAATATTGGGCTGCAACACTGCAAACTCTGCAGGATTCTCTTCTTCCCGACAGTTATAGTAGAGAATATGGGAAAAAATTGCGGGGATGAGAATTACAGCAGCCAGGGCTCCCACTGATACCCTGATGGGCTTTTGTCTGTTCTTCAGGAGTATGATTCTATGGATGAGCATGTTGGACAGGAGAATCCAGAGGGATCCGCCAAGGGTTCCGGTAAACTCATACCACTGGATATGCTTGATGGAGGTTGCAAAACTGTTGCCAAGGATAAGCCATGGCCAGTTGATTTGTCCGTTCTGGTAAGAGTGCTCCCATGCCAGCCATATGATGATGAAGAAGACATACGGAAGGAATCCGTTTGTAAACTTGCGCATCCATCGGAACAGGGTGAACAGAAGGGCCATCTGGAGTGTATTGCATATGAAGGCTGCGATTGCTCCGCCCGGAGTGGCAAACCAGATCCAGAAGGTGGTGATGAGGTTCCAGATGAGGAATGTCACATACGCTATATGGAAAAACCGCTTCTTGCCGCTGTTGTGCGCCAGCTGCTCCGCAAGGAAAAGCGGCACCAGGGCAAAGAGTGAAACCAGTCCGGTATGGGGAATGATGTAAGGGATAGAGAGCAGTATGGATGACGAAAGTGCCAACAGCCATATCTGCAGATTTATTTTACTATTTTCAGCCATCACTATTTTGTTTGAACTTTAAAAATAGTATTTTTGCCGTATATCCGCAATATATTTATGATTACAACGCTGATAAAAGGATTCATTGTAGGCCTTGGAGCATCAATTCCACTTGGCCCGCTTGGTGTTTTATGCGTGCAGAAGACATTGGGCAACGGCAGAAACTCCGGTTTCATCACCGGTCTTGGAGCTTCTGTTTCCGACACCTTCTATGCAGCAATCTCGCTGATGGGCCTTGCATTCATCCAGAACCTGATTGACAAGAACATGGACTGGGTAATGCTGTTCGGTGGCCTGATAATCATGTATATAGGCGTAAAGATCTACCTTACCAACCCAATCAAGCAGATTCAGCAGAAAAACAAGAACAAGAGGCATGTGGAGGATTTCTTTGAGGCGCTGTTCATGACCATCACCAACCCTGGAGCCATCTTCCTTATCCTTGGACTTTTTGCTGCAGTAGGCATTGATCTGGATGAAAATGTATCAAAAGGGACACTTGTTACCACCCTATGGGGCGTATTTGCCGGTTCTGCCGCATGGTGGTTTACCTTAAGTACCACAATCAACGTATTCCGAAAGAAATTCCGCATCAAGCAGCTGATGATGATAAACAAGATTTCCGGAATCATAATCTTTGTGCTAGGTCTCATCTCAATGTTCAACGGAGCGTTTGAACTGATAATGGAGGCGGTGAAAAAGTAAGCGGCAAGAATCTGTCGGGATGAAAAAAATTCATCCTTTTTCCTTATAAATTGTTACCTTTGCAGTATATACTAATGGGGATGTTTTGGTTTTGACATCAGATTAATTGGTATGTAAGCATGCAGAGCATTGGCAGCCAAGCTCTTTAATCTCCAACTGCACGCCTATAACTGGCAACAATAACTATGCACTTGCTGCGTAATCAGCCAAGCTATTACGCTTAATCCGCCCCGCCAAGGTGCCGGGTGGACAAGTATCCCGCCAGCCCTTTAATCCTGCTATGGGCCTGGCATATGGGGTATCATCACAAGCGGGATGCCGGTGCGGACTCCTTTAAAGCACCCCAAGCCCCAAAGGATAAGGTTGAGGTGGCCTGTCTTTCGGCAGCCTCTTCCCGACAACCAAAGAAAGAATAAGCATGTAGAAAGCATATTGATGGTTTGGTTGGACGGCGGTTCGAGTCCGCCCATCTCCACGATATAGATTATAAATCAACAAGTTAGAGGTTTTGCAAACAGATTTACAAACAGATTTTGTAATGATGTGTTTGTAAAACCTCTTTAGCTTTCATAAAACTCTGTTATACTGAAATTCTTGTTTTGCGCAACTCTTTTACTGATAAATTAAGTAATTCCTCCGCAATTATATAACTCTCTAACCTCATAAGGCTGTCCTCCTCTTTTGGATTTGAAAGAAGATTCATACTGCCATACCATATTAGGGATTTATCTATCACAGCAAAGCGTTCATAGCATTGCGGAGACTTTTCAACACGAATACCAGATCTTTCAAGCATAGAAATCAATTCTTCGTGATGTTCCCTACCATCATCCGGATAATTTTCGGAAGATAACGTCATAACTGTAAGACTTACTCCTTTTAGATATAACACCGAGGATAAGTCAATAAACCAGCTCACTCTTTTTCCGCCCAAATATGGACTTGAAATAACAATACTTTTTGAAGCTTGTGCAATATCCTTTTCAAATACATCATTATAATTCGAGCAGTCAAAAATGGAGTTTCTTACATTCAGATTATCCTTTATCTCCGAACAAATCTCATAACCTATTCTCTTGTACGTACGAAGACGTTTATGATACATCCTTTCTAGAACAGGAATATGTTTGTCTATGTAGTCAAAAATGATTACATCCTTTTTACCCTCGTAATCTCTGTTGAGACGGCCGGCATATTGTTCTACATTGCCATCAAAGGAAATAGGCATAGCCATAAGCATAGTATCCAGACGAGGATAATTGAAGCCCTCACCAATATACTGTCCAATAGCCACCACAATTATACTTTCATTCTTCCCGACAGAAGCCATCTGTTCACGAATCAAATCTCTCTCTTTATGACTCTTTCCACCTTGCAGCAAGAATATATGATCTGCACAATCTTGAAGTTTTTCAAACAACATATTGGCATGTTCCTTATATTTCGTCATCAATACTGGAGTTCTTCCCATTTTCACACATTCAATTGTATCTGAAACAATAAGACTATTGCGCAGTTCACTTTGCATAACAAGACGGTATGCTTCAGATATATGCTTTTCGCAGACTGATTCAACATCCAGCAGACTCGTAAAACGAGGATATATGAAATGGCCTATACCTTGTTTCATGGCACGTTCTTTTGCAGTGTAACTGTGAAGGACAGGACCTAATTGCAAAAATATCTTTTTATCCTGCTTGTCTGCACGCTTAACAGTTGCAGTCATTCCATACATATATTTTGCAGTAACAGCCCTCAACACATTGCCGTGGGTAGCTGCAGCAGAATGATGACATTCATCAACTATTATCATTCCATAATTACGGACAAGCTGATTTATATTATCTTCTTTTCCCAAAGAAGTAATCATTGCAATATCAACTATCCCTGTTGTTGAATCTTTCTGAGATGAAAAAGTTCCTATAAGCGAAGGACGTTTCTTTATTCTCCCTTTTGGCGTTGTATAGGTTGGTAACTCCTCATTTATGGTAAGAAGGCGACTTAAGTCTGTTATCCAGTTATTAAGAATTTCCACATTGTGAACCAATACCAATGTATTTACTCTTCTTTGTGATATCAGATATGAGCCCAATACAGTTTTCCCAAAAGAAGTTGTAGCTGATAAAATGCCACAATCAAAGGAGAGGATCTTTGAAGCCGCTATACTTTGTTCCGGATATAGACTCCCATTAAAGGAAACATCAATACTGCGGCCCTTAAATCTTTTATCACACAATTCATAAGGGATTTGAGACATTTCCAGCTGTGACTTAAAATTATCAAAGCACCCTCGAGGTATCACTATGTAATCATCAATATCATAGCCGCAATAAATGATTCGCGGAGTTTCTTTGGTAGATAAGCCCAACCGCAGATTATCCCAGAACTTGGGGTTTGAATATGCCGCCATTCTTCGCACAGCATTTTGGAGACGTGGCCTCAAATTGTGCTTTTCAACATAAATGCCATCAGATAAGATTATCTTCATCTTCCCGATAGTATCCTCTGCTTTAAATTGCCCTGATTGAGGAGAATAACGGGAACCGAATAGTGGAATATTTTGATTATCGTCCTCATTCCAGTTATTGCGAAATATTTCCATAGCATCATTGCTTGGGCACCACAGATTTATGAAATCATCAATCTCTTTTTCTGAAAGTTTCTTTGTATTCAGCAGACGTTTCCACTGATCTTTATATGGTTCCCAATTATCATCAACGAATGCACTGTTACCTTTTTTAAGGGCTTGTCCCTGCAGAGGTAATGCTATCAGATTTCCCAATTTACCGTCGGGAAGATATTCCTGCATAGGCATCATTCTGTCATAATAGGAAAAACCTTTTACACTTACAGATTCTGCTCCTTTGGCCAACAGTGCCTCGCCAAACTTACGGACTTTCTGTGCTTGGATTGCCTCCTGGAAAAAGATCCATACGTGGGCTCCATTGCCTGAACGGGAACGTTCTACCAAAGCATCAATTCCTAAAGAATAGCACATTTTGCGGATTACATCAACCTCCTGCTCCCAATCTTTACTTACAGCCTTATCTTCATCGTGATTATCAAAATCAAATACAAGGAACCAGCATGTTCCATCTGGAAATAAAGGATACAAACCTATAACATCACTGCAGTCATCTCTACGTCCTTTTAAATGATCAAGAATAGCAGGTACCTTTAGGATAGTATAATCCTTTGCTGGGCATTCCTGACATTTGATCTTATCTCCCTTGGCCTTAGGACAAACACTTTTCCAAAAATTATTGCACTGGGTATAGTAGCCTTTCTTTGGAGAGCGTCTCACATACACATCTTTACGCCCCCTAAAATAAGAGTAAAACTGGATGGCATGTTCAGATGTCAATTCTGGAAATATAATATCACCAACTTCGGCTCTTGATTTTCTCAAATGAGCATCATAGTTATAAACAATACCGTTATCATCAAGCAAACGCCTGAGATAACGGTTTTCTGATTCAAGCTGTGAGATATATTTATCCTTACTGTCCATCTTTTTTAATTATCACCCATTTGCCAAGTTTACGTCCACCTTCACGACGTATGATACCCTTATCTGACAACTCTTTAACATATCTAACCATTTGTCTTCTTGATATTCTTGTCAAGCCAACCAACTCATCTATTGTCACTTGAGGGTTATTAAGCATGTGCTCAACAATAATACCAAACGCTTTAGTGCCATCTTTAGTGCCATCTTTAGTGCCATCTTTAGTGCCATATTCTTCTTTTATGACATACTGCAGATTAGGCAAAGTGATAAAAAATGAACTATGTTCAGAACTGAAATAAGGTTTGGCTCCATTGCTAACACTTTCATAAATTTTGTAATCCTCCACTATTTTCTTGAATCCACTTCCTCTTCGGTCCATAAACTGGAGACGATTAAATATGTCTGCAATAACAGGATTCCTACGGCGGGAAGGGACATTCATCACATCAAGGTTTTGAACTAATGTTCCATCCATCATTCCTCCTGGAGAATAAATTTCAAGACGATCATCAAATATATCTATGTGAACCTCACTGCCATATTCAAGGTAATCTCTATGGATAAGGGCATTGACACAACTTTCAAGAACCGCTCTTGCAGGATATTCCGGCATTTCCTGTCTGCTATCCGGCAGTTTCATCCAAGCTTTTTTTGAATTGCGGGCAACAAATGCAGTAGCTTCCTGCAATAGTGTAATCAGACTGCCTGTATATTCTGCATCATCAATGGCATCAATTAATCCTGGAGCTTTAGTCAGGCCATTCCACCTGGTGCAGAAAACACGAGATTGGCGTACAGGGCTTTCATCTGCAATGAGTGCTCCTGCATTTGTGAGTTCTCCTTTTTCATTGATTATACCCCAAGATTCATAATCGGTATCAAGGAACTCTTTATGAGTGCGTTGTTTGCATACAGAGCGGAGTTTTGTGAAAGCCATATCCTTATATTCATAAGGCGAAGGCAAACTGTCATATGGTGTACCAGCCCCTTTAAGAACAAGACGGCGCAAAGCGGTTCTATCTGCAATTACTGTTTCATTTCCTATGCGTACAAACGCCTGTCTATTTCCATCCCCTATATAATAATACGGAGTTTCTTTACCAGGATATACCGTAAGGACAATAACAGTCTTACCATCTTCAGACTTCTCAAAGGCCAGATTGACTTCAGGGATAGGATCCATTTTGGTTTTTATCATCTCGCTCAAATCATCCGCATCCTTTTTGAAATCCTCCAATCCAACCATCTCATCAGAATCATCAACACCAAACAGGAGTTTTCCACCAACACCATTAGCAAAAGCTGACACACTTTTTAACCAACTCTTTGGTTTTTTCCTCTCCAACATCTCCTTTTTGTCATACTCTGTTGTCTCGCCTATAAGTCCTTTCATATCCATATTCTTCATATGTTTAATACTTACAAATTTAGATAATTTTCATCACATCATCCCAATATTCTCAATATCCTGAACAACAATATCAAGATACACAAACCTCCCACCCACATCAGCCCTTTCTGCCACCATTTGAGTATGTTTACTTCTTTTTCTATGATGTTTTCTGTGATTTGGGTTTGGATGGTTTGTTTGTAGCGTTCTTTATAGGTGAGGTATATACCCATTGAATCTACAGTGGCAGTTATGGTGATTGGGGTTGGTTTGTGCGGCTGAGGATCCTTGGCAATGGATATTGTCTGTTGTGTACGTACAGATTGTTTTAGTGTATTGATTTCCTCCAAGCGGGCACGGCCGGTGGAGTCACAGCGGATGAGGGCTTGAAGAATAGCTGTGTCCGGCTGGGTTTGGATAAAAGTATCACGGATGACCTCCTTAATTATTTCTGTAGTGTTTGTAGTTTGACTGGTGCTTGGATAAATTTTATGGCAGCAACTCTGCAATGAGAGTATTGCTGCCATTAGAATAATTGCTGGTTTCATTAGTAAGTGTATTAGGTGAGTTTTTCTTTGAGCTGACGGATTTCCTCCTTCAACTGTGCGTTCTCTGTGCATAGGCGGTCAATTGAGGCTTTCAATTCCTCATTCTCTTTCCGCACATTTACAATCTCCTTGTTTACTGAAGTGAGATCCTCCAGAAGCTTTTTATTCTCTGAAGTAAGAAGATTGATGGAGTCCTGCAAGTTCTGAAGGAAGCTGTTGTTCCTTTTGCGTGTACCGGCCACCCATCCTGCCAGAGCAGTAAGCATTGGAATAATATAGGTTCCAATGAATTCCAAAGTAATGTTTGTGTCCATAGCTTATAAGTTTATTGGGTTGAGAAGTAGAGTTTCATTTCAGCCATTCTGCGGCGTTGGAGACCAACCAATGGTTTACCTTTTGAGTATATCCATTTGAGGAATTCATCTGAGATGGATGAATCATACGGGTTAACTTTTATTTTGGAGAGCAAAGCGCTGCGATGGAAATTCCCGGCCCCTACATTAAAGATGAATGAGATCAGGGCATCATACATATTTTGGGTCAGGGCCAAATTGTATCTGTTCAGAGTGCGTTCACATTGTGCAATATCCTCCTGCAACAGAAGATTTGCCTGCAGTTGGGTAATGACAGCATCAGGAGCCACATTGGATGTATGACCATATCCAACTGTCCATATTCCCGACGGGCATCGGTAAGCAGCCAAACGGAGCCCCTCAAACTCCCTGATGAGACTATATGCTTGTGGTGAGGCTTTCATTGATGAAAAGTTTTATAGTTGGCATTTACTTAAAAAGCCCCGCCAGCCTTTGTGGGCGGACAGGGCTTTATAAACACTGGAGTCTGCTCCTAGATATCTGATGCAAGGGTTGCTTGTACCAGCATCTCACCGGACTTCTCTCCTGTAGCAGCATTCACATAGAAGTATTTCATAAATACTTTAGGAGCAGCTGTAGTAGGAACTCCATTCTTGGAATCAAAATCAGCTTTAAGGTCAAACTCCTCTGATACAGCCTCTCTAGGCTCTCCAATCTGTACAGCTTTGCTGTATGCATTGGTAACACCATTGCTCTGCGGAGCAGATGCCATAATTACCAGTTTAAGATCCTTGATATTCTCAGGCTCTGAGTCCAGAGTAAAGGTGAAAGTGGTTGGAGTCAACACCACTGTAGCATTTGAAGGGGCCTCCACACCTTCCAATACTGGCGGTTCTGAAAGCGCTGTTCCGCCACATTTCACAATCCAGAAATTCAATCTAGAATAAAGGTTTGCACCAGTAATTTTTGAGGATGTACCCAAGATGCTCTTTCCTTTCTGTGAAAGCGCCAAGGCATTCCAGGCAAGGATCTGTGCATTGGTAAGAGATTTCCAGCTCTGTGAAAGTTGTTTGAAGATGCTCTTTACGGCTCCCTGAGCTGATGATTTGAATCCACCGCCGTAACCGCGGTTTCTGATGTACTTGCGACCGCGCACTTTTGCTGCGGTAACGCCTTTTGCGGAGCCTGACATCTCCTCAAAAGCAATGGAAGGAATGTACTTCATAATATAAAATGTTATTGATGGGTTATTGTTTATTTCTTACTGCAAACACATAAACGAACGGATCTGAACCGGTGTCACGTTGTTTTGTACTTGTCTGTGGGATATTGAGTATTCCATTTGAGATAGTTCCCTCAGCCACATATACTCCAGGGCAACTGGTCTGCTGGCCACCTCCAAGCAGTTGGATATAAGACCTGTCTATATTGAGAAGGATTATTGGATTACGCGTTCACTGAAGATGATGGCCCGGAATGAGAGTGCGCAAAGGGCTATTTTCAAGGGTGGTACTTCGTTGTCTAAAGGTTATAGGATTGGCAACCGTTTTTCTGAGGATATTGATATTGCCATTTCGGATGCGGATGCTATGACCGGGAATCAGTTGAAGACTTTGATCAAGAGGATTGCGAAGGAGATGACTGTGGGAATGGAAGAGGTGGATGTGCCTGGTGTTACCAGCAAGGGGTCCCGTTATTATAA
>CALCHD010000120.1 GCA_937901105.1 uncultured Bacteroidales bacterium
TTGCAAGCTAGGGGTCAAGGGTTCGACTCCCTTGCTCTCCACGGAACAAATAAAAATTTTTTAATTGGATATAAGCCTTAAGGTTCTTAACCTTAGGGCTTTTTTTTTGTCTTAGTCATTTTATTTTTTAAATTTGCAGACTAACTATATAACAACTATTTAACACATTATACGAGATGGCAAAAAAAATTAACTGTTTTATTCCTGTACAGGAGAAAAACCAGGTTATTGAGACTGTAAACGGTCTTAAAGCTAACGAGCTTGTAGCTAAAATCTACCTATTGGCTACAGAGGATTTCAATGAGGCAATTGAGGGTTGCGAGGTTGTAAAGGTTGATTCTTTGCAGAGCAGTGCAACTGTTAAGAAGATTGCAGAGCTTTCTGACGCACCTTATTCACTAATCTACACCAAATACACTACTTTGGAGCTAGGTTATTTTGCATTGGAGAGAATTGTTAATCTTGCTGAGGATTCTAACGCTTCTATGCTTTATGCAGACCACTACCAGATCATTGACGGCGTTAAGAAAGCAAGTCCGGTTATTGATTACCAGTTCGGCAGCTTGAGAGATGACTTCAACTTCGGTTCAGTTCTTTTCTACAACGCAGAGGCTTTGAAATGCGGTGCAAGCAGAATGAAACAGGATTACAAGTTTGCCGGCCTTTATGATTTGAGACTTAAAGTTGCACAGAAAGGCGAACTTTGCCACATCAATGAGTATCTATATACCGAGATTGAGAACGACAACCGTAAGAGCGGTGCAAAAATCTTTGATTACGTTGATCCTAAAAACCGTGGCGTTCAGATTGAGATGGAGCAGGCATGTACCGAGCATCTTAAAGAGATTGGCGGTTACCTTGAGCCAAAATTTGAGCACATTGAGTTCAGCGAGAACAACTTTGAGTTTGAGGCTTCTGTAATTATCCCTGTATTCAACCGTGTAAAAACTGTAAGAGATGCTATCAAATCAGTTCTTGCTCAGGAGACCAGCTTCAAATTCAACCTTATCATCATTGATAACCACTCAACTGACGGTACAACAGAGGCTATCAAGGAGTTTGCTGCAGACGAGAGACTTATCCACCTTATCCCAGAGCGTAAAGATCTAGGTATCGGCGGTTGCTGGAATGCAGGTGTTCACCACCCTAAATGTGGTAAATTCGCTGTTCAGCTGGATTCAGATGACGTTTACTCTGGCCCAGATACACTTCAGAAAATTGTTAACGCATTCTACGAGCAGAACTGTGCAATGGTAGTTGGTACTTACATGATGACCAACTTCAACATGGAGATGATTGCTCCAGGTATCATTGACCATAAAGAGTGGACTCCAGAGAACGGTAGAAACAATGCGTTGAGAATCAACGGTCTTGGTGCTCCAAGAGCATTCTATACTCCAGTATTGAGAGCTATCAAGGTTCCTAACACCAGCTACGGTGAGGATTACGCTCTAGGTTTGAAATTCTCTAGAAAATACCAGATTGGCCGTATCTACGATGTAGTTTACAATTGCCGCAGATGGGAGGACAACTCTGATGCATCTTTGGATATCGTAAAAATGAACAACCACAACTTGTACAAGGACAGAATCAGAACTTGGGAGTTGCAGGCTCGCGTTGCTCTAAAGAAATAATCGGATGAATAACAATAACACATTAACAAACCAAGCTGTCTATGATTTAATCAATAGGCAGCTTGCCGTTTGGCAACAGGCCTCAGACAATTTTGCGGCTCTTGCCAATGTAGGCGTAAAGGAGATCACACTTGGTGGTTTCCCAGTGAAAGTTCAGTTCAACCCTGCAAGAATCGTTTCTTCTGCAGCTAAAGTTGATCCAAAAACCATTAAAGAGAGAAAATGCTTCCTTTGCGGTGCAAACAGACCTGAAATCCAGGAGGGTTTGCCATTCATCGGGAAGAAGGCAGAGTACTCTGTACTTATCAATCCATTCCCAATTTTCCCTAAACACCTTACTGTTCCCGATGTAAATCATGTGAACCAGACAATTGAGGGTGAGTGGGAGAGATTTGAGGATATGCTTTCTCTTGCAGAGACTCTTGATGAGTTCCTTTTCTTCTATAATGGCCCTAAATGCGGTGCTTCTGCCCCTGACCATATGCACTTCCAGGGTGGCAACAAAGGTTTCCTTCCTGTAGAGTACAACTATAATGCATTGGAGAAGACTCTTCTTGTAAATAAGGAGGGTGTTAAGGTTTACTCTGTAGAGAACTATATGAGAGGCATTATGGCTATTGAGGCTACCGACAAGGCAGCAGCAGTGGCACAGTTCAGAAAACTTTACAATACCCTAGAGGTTAAGGAGGGCGAGTGGGAGCCTATGCTCAACTTGCTTGCGTGGACTGTTAAAGAGGGTGATGCAGTAAAATATATTGCTCTTGTTTACTTGAGGGAGAAACACCGTCCTTCACACTATTTTGCAGAGGGTGATGCAAATATCCTTTTGAGCCCGGCTTCAGTGGATATGGGTGGCGTGTTCATTACCCCGCTTGAGAAAGATTTCAATAAGATTACCGAGAAGGAGCTTACAGAGATTGTAGATGAGCTTCAGATAAGCAGCGAGGCTTTTGGTATGGTAAAGAACGCCCTTAGGGAGCAGCCTACCGTAAGCGTTGGTATCATGAGCGAGAAGGAGATTGCTTTTGAGCTTAACAACGTATATACATTCTCTACACCTGGTTGTGACTGCACTTGTGAGGTTAAAGGCCCTCAAACTGCAGTTGAGAGCAACGGTAAAGTTCTTTGGAACGGTAAGGAGTATACTGAGTTGATGTTTACCCCTAAAGGAATTGGTACATTCTGGCTAAGAGGCGTTACCATTGGTGTGAACTTCCACTGGGAGCGTAAAGAGGACCAGAAGTTTGGTTCTGCTTTGAGAATCATTGTTGAGCACGGCAAACTTACCGCTGTGAACATCATTGGAGTGGAGGATTACCTTACAAGTGTAATCTCAAGCGAGATGAGCGCAACTGCAAGTGAGGAGCTTTTGAAGGCTCACGCAGTTATCTCAAGAAGCTGGCTGTTGGCGCAGATTGAGAAGAACAAGGAGATTGTTGCTGCAAATACTTGCTATTGTGCTACTACCCAGACAGAGGATGAGCTTATCAAATGGTATGACAGGGAGGATCACGTGAACTTTGATGTTTGTGCTGATGACCACTGCCAGCGTTACCAGGGTCTTACAAGAGCTTCTACCGCTATTGTAAGAAAAGCTATTGACGCTACTTGGGGCGAGCTTCTTATGGATGGCAGCAAGATTTGTGATGCACGTTTCTCAAAATGCTGCGGCGGTGTATTTGAGGAGTTCCAGAACTGCTGGGAGCCAGTAAAATACTCATACCTTGTAAAAGTAAGGGACGGCAAGAACCCTCAGGATATTCCTGACCTTACAATTGAGGAGAATGCACACGAGTGGATCATGACAAGCCCTGAGGCTTTCTGTAACACTACAGACCAGAAGATCCTAAGCCAGGTACTTAACAACTATGACCAGGAGACTGTAAACTTCTACCGTTGGAAAGAGGAGTACACCCAGAAAGAGCTTTCTGAGCTTATCCTTAAACGCAGCGGTGTTGATTATGGTGATATCGTTGACCTTGTTCCTGTAGAGAGAGGTACAAGTGCCCGTCTGATCAAACTTATCAGCTGACACTCCGTTCATATATCCGCTTGTAACCACGAAGTCGATTCCGGATTTTGACCATGAGTTTA
>CALCHD010000121.1 GCA_937901105.1 uncultured Bacteroidales bacterium
TGGGCATTCTGTGCGCAAAGTTGCTTGTGTGGGGTAAGTTTGTGCAGGAAATGGGCATTCTGTGCGCAAAGTTGCTTGTGTGGGGTAAGTTTGTGCAGGAAATGGGCATTCTGTGCGCAAAGTTGCTTGTGTGGGGTAAGTTTGTGCAGGAAATGGGTATTCTGTGCACAAAAATTATGGGCGGGAACTGAATGCAGAACCCGCCCTGAATGTATTTGTCGGGAAGAATCCCGTTATTTTTTAGTATCTGAAGTCATAGCAGAAAGGATGGCGTGCGTAAACTTTGAACTCGCCTTCCTTAAGGATGCTTGAGTAAATCTCTTTAATTGACTCTTCAGGGTTTGCAATGGCTTTAACTGATGCCTGTGTTCCGGATACCAGTTCCATAATCTGCTCTGCCTGGGTCTTTGCTTTAGGGTACTCAACAAGCCTGTATGAAGTCAAGTCTGCGCATGCTGCAGCGTAGTCGATTGCGTTTGTAAGGCCTCCTATCTCGTCAACCAGCTTGTTGCCGAATGCATCTGCTCCGGTCCATACACGGCCCTGTCCAACCTCGTCCACGTACTCAACAGGAAGGTCTCTGCCCTCTGCTACCAATGCTGTGAACTTGGTGTAGATGTCCTCTACCATTCCCTGCATGTATGCAACCTCTTTTGCGTCAAGAGGGTCAAAGCCGTTAAGCATGTTGCTGTGAGTGTTTGAACCAATCTCGGCAGCGTTGATATTAAGGTGTTTCTTCATTGCTCTGCCATAGTTCATTGCCATGCTGAATACACCTATAGAACCTGTTAGAGTTGTGTTGTCTGCAAAGATCTTTTCTGATTTTGCAGAAATCCAGTATCCTCCTGAAGCTGCATAATCACCCATACTGATTACAAGAGGCTTGTTGGCTCTCAACAGCTGAAGCTCCTTGTTAAGGATCTCCGCAGCCTGTGCGTCTCCACCTGGAGAGTTTACTCTCAATACAACTGCCTTGATTGAAGAGTCTTTGCTTACCTCTCTGATAATAGGGTAGAATTTCTTTGCTGAAAGCCCTTCACCGCCGTCCATTGTAATCTCGCCGTCTGCGTAGATTACAGCAATTTTATCTTTAGATTTCAAATCTGCCTTAACCTTTGCCTGTGCGTAGTCTGCAAGGCTTACAAATTCTAGGTCCTTCTCTTTCTCGGTGTCGAACAGGTTGCACAAGATAGAGTTGAGCTGGTCTCTGCTTATAATCTCATCAACCAGGCCGTGCTCAAGCATGGACTCTGCAGATGAAAGCTCCAGGTTGTCTACAAGCTTGTTGAATTCCTCCGGTGAAATGCCGCGGCTCTTGCAGATCTCTTCAACCCAGCTCTCCCAGATTGAATCAATCATCTCCTTGTTCTGCTGGTAGTTCTCCTTGCTTATGTTTGAAGCAATGAACTGCTCTGCTGCAGCCTTGAACTTGCCGTGTCTGATAAGCTGCACCTCAATGCCAAGCTTGTCTAGAAGATCCTTGAAGAACATCATGGTGCTGCCAAGTCCTACGATTGCAGAAGAACCGTCTGAATTGAGGTATATTTTGTCAGATACAGATGCAAGATAATATGCACCCTGAGAGTAGTTGTCTGCGTAAGAGATGATCCCTTTGCCCTGCTGTTTGGCAAATTCAAGGGCGTTCCTCACCTCCTCCATATTGGCCATGCCTATGTTGGTCTGATTAAGGTGAAGGTAGATGAACTTGATTGCCGGGTCCTCTGCTGCAGCCTCAATGCCTTTTACGGCCTTAAGGATGCCAAGAGGTTTTGACGAACTGAAGTCAAGGCTCTTTAATGCAGCCATTGCATCCTCCTCTCCAAGCTCTGTAACAGGGTTTGAAAGGTCCACTTTAAGGATTGCCTTTGCTGGGACTGCTGGCTCTGATTCGCTGCCTAATGAGGCAACTGCTCCAATTATGCCAAAAAACAGCATAGAGCAGATGAACATGGCAATAAAAGTTCCTACAATTACTGCCAAAGTGGTCTTAAGAAAATTTTTCATAACCGTTATTATGTTTTTTAGGTATTATCACTTTAGTGAGTATCAATGCAAAAGTAGAAAATTTTTATTACTTTTGCCCCCGTGAAAAGATTTATTAGAGACATATTGTTCATTGCTGTAGCACTTCTGTACATGGTTTCCACTATGGGCTTTGGTGTGCACAGCTGTACTGCAGATGGAACAGAATCTCTTTCAGTTCTTTACGTGGAAAACCCCTGTGCCCATCAGCATGAGGGGCATAATCCCGACAGCGGATGCCCTCACCACCACGGAGAGGATTGCAGCCATACCCATCAGGAGGACTGCTGTTCAACAGATGTGTATGTTGTAACCCATGACCAGAATACCACAGAGGATGTGCAGATATCAGTGCCGGAGATTGAGCTTCCGTACTATGCTTGCAATGCCGTTGACTTTCTGGTGTCTTATAGCATAGTAAAAAGGATAGAGGCAGGCATTGGCATTGCCGGTGATATGGGATTGGAATCCGGTTCAAGGGCGGAGCTGTGCTCATTCAGGATTTAGCTGTTTGTCCCGGCCTTTACGGTGCCGGATCATTTCATGTACAGAACAGTTGAAAATCATTTATTCCCGATAAAAATCAATTTACATAATGAAGAAGATATTTACACTGCTGTTGCTTGTGTTGTGTTGTACAACATTTGCTGCAGCGCAGAAAATCAATGGTAAAGTATATCTTTCAGACGGTCAGGGCGGCAAGGAGCCGGGTGCTTATGCCAATGTCTGGTGGATGGAAGGTAAATCTTCTGTTGAGACTGATGAGGACGGAAACTTTACCCTCAAGTCTCTCAAGGGAGACAACATCACCCTTATAGCTGCATATGTCGGCTACAAGCAGGATACAGTAAAGATCATTGAGAACGGCACAGTCCTTCTTGCAGCAGAGGAGGTTGTGTTTACATTGGAGCCGGAGAGTGAGCTTGACGGCATTACAGTTACAGGACGCCAGCAGTCCAACTTCCTTTCAAAGAGGACTGCGTTCAAGGCAGAGGTGATTACTGCGGCAGGTCTGTGCAAGATGGCATGCTGCTCGTTGGCAGAGAGCTTTGAGAGTTCTGCCAGCGTGAGTGTGGGCTACTCCGATGCGGTAACCGGTGCAAAGCAGATCAAGCTGCTTGGACTGTCGGGAAGCTATACACAGATGCTGGATGAGACCCGTCCGGTGATGAGGGGGCTTGCCTCTCCTTTTGGACTTACTTATGTTCCGGGCCAGTGGCTTGAGAGCATCCAGATTGCAAAGGGTCCTTCTTCTGTAGTGAACGGCCTTGAGGCCATTACAGGCCAGATTAATGTGGAGCACCGCAAACCCACAACAGAGACTCCTCTGTTTGTGAACCTGTTCTTGAACAACAACTTGAGGGCAGAGGCCAATGTGGCTTCTTCATTGCAGCTGAACGACAAATGGAGCACTGTTATCATGGGCCACGTTTCAAAGGACAATGAGGTGCATGACGGCAATGGCGACAACTTCAGGGATGACCCTCTTGCACGTCAGCTTAACCTGGACAACAGATGGCTGTATTTTAACCCTAACGGCACCCAGGTGAGATTCGGCTTTAAGGTTATGGATGATGTCCGTGTTGGCGGACATAAGGATTATGAGGAGGGAATGAGAGATGAGTGGGGCCTTGACAAGCTTATCCAGAGCGGTATCTGGGGCAATGAGATCCACAACAGCGGAGCCAGCGGATTCTTCAAGCTTGGAATTCCGTTGAATGAGGACCAGACCAGAAACATTGCAGTTGTGGCCGACTACTCTTATTATGATATGGAGAGCATTTATGGCCAGAAGGATTTTGGAGGTTACCAGAATATGGGTTTCTTCAATGCAATGTATCATCAGGACATAAATGAGCAGCACAAATTCACCCTTGGCTTGAGCGGAAGGCTTGATGATGTCCGCAGCAGATACAAGGATGCGGCAGGCAACGGCACTATAATGGATTTCAACGTAGACGACAAGGTGATGGGAGCATACGGAGAGTATACCTACACTTTGGATGAGAAGATCTCTTTGGTTGCAGGCTTGAGGGCAGACTACAGCTCCATGTTCGGCTGGCAGGCGGCTCCAAGGGCAAGCTTGAAATACTCTTTTTCAGACCAGACTATCTTGAGGCTTACCGGAGGAAGGGGATTCCGCACTCCTCATGTGATTACCGATAATTTGGGAGTTTTGTCACATGGCGGAAGCTTGAAGATTGCAGACAACCTTCCTGCAGAGGATGCCTGGACATTCGGCGGTAACTTTACCCAGTACTTCAAGATTGGAGACAGGGAGAGCAACTACTTCAGCTTTGACTATTTCCGTACCACCTTCAACCATAAGGTTGTGTATGACTGGGACTTGAGCGCAAAGGACAATATTGTTGAAATCTATGACTTTGCAGATGCAACCCTTGGAAACAACCAGGCCTATACAGATACTTACCAGTTTGACCTTTCTGTTGAGCCTATAGAGCGCTTTACCGCAATTGCAACTTTCAGATACAGCAATGCAAAGATTTCAATGAAGGACAAGGGACTTGTTGATGCCCCTATGACAAGCAAGTACAAGGCTGTGCTTAACCTTCAGTATGCGTTGCCTATGAACAAATGGACATTTGACTTTACTGCGCAGCTTAACGGTCCTTGCACATTGCCTGACATTATGGGCGGAGGGGAGAGCGATATCTACCCGATGCTTTTCGCACAGGTTACCAAGAAGCTTAACTTTGTGGATGTATATGTTGGCGTTGAGAATATTACCGGATATACACAGGATAATCCCATTATCAACGCTGCAAACCCATACAGCAAGGATTTCAACGCTTCAATGGTATGGGGCCCGCTTATGGGCAGAATGTTCTATGTAGGAATGAGATACACTTTGTGGAAATAATAACATTATAATAAAACAAATATGAAAGCATTTAAATTTTTGATGGTTCTTGCTGTAATGGTTTCAGCATTTACCTTTAGCGGCCAGGCACAGGATAAAAAGAAAAAAGGTGTTGAGGAGGCAAAATTCAGCGTATATCTTCACTGCAATGATGAGAAGAAGAAGGCAGAGGCTGTGATTCCTACCATTAAGGGAATCAAGGATATGAAGGCCAGCGTTGAGGAGCAGTCATTGTGGATCAAATGGGATTCTTCAAAGATGACCAAAGAGCAGCTTATGGAGGCGTTGAACAAGAAGGGTTTCCCTGTAAAGGACTTCAAGCCTGCAACAGAGGAGCATGCAACTTGTGATCATGACCACAGCAAGGATGAGAAACATACTCACAGCCACAAGCATGACCACAAGCACGATCACAAACATGACCATAAGCACTAATTGATTTCAAGTGCAGAATTACAGGGGCGGATGATGAATCCGCCTCTTTTTTTATATATAAAGTTTTAGTACATTTGCGTGTTACGGAACAATGTAGAATTTAAAGCAAGAGACGTTATGAGAAAACTGATATTGTTTTTTGTCCTTTTGGCCTGCAGCATTCAGCTTATGGCCCAAAAATGGGTTAGGGTAAACAGTGTTGGATACCTTCCTGCAGATGTAAAGGTTGCAGTCTTCATCTCTACAGAGAACACACCTGCAGAGCAGTTTAATGTGTGTGATGCAGTAACTGGAAAAGTTGTGTACACAGGAACTGTGAAGGCTGTAAGCGGCAAGAAGTGGGGAATGAAGTCTGCCTACAGGCTGAACTTCAGCGATGTGAAGGGAGAGGGAGGATACTATATTGAGTGTGCTGGAGCAAAATCTCCCAATTTCAGGATAGGAGCTGACGTATATGACGGCCTTGCAGACTACATGCTGGTTTATATGAGGCAGCAGCGCTGCGGAGACAATCCGTATACAGATACATTGTGCCACCAGCATGACGGCTACATTGTAGACCACCCTACACGCAACGGTGAGAAGATTGACGTGAGGGGAGGCTGGCATGATGCAACTGACTATCTCCAGTATCAGACAACATCAGCAATTGCAACATACCATATGA
>CALCHD010000122.1 GCA_937901105.1 uncultured Bacteroidales bacterium
CCCCCGACCAGCTGATTACAAATCAGCTGCTCTGGCCAACTGAGCTACATCGGCAAAATGTCAATTTCCCACTTTGAGCGCCTCGTGAAGAGGTTTTCTTTTCGTTTGGGATTGCAAAGATATGTACTCTTTTTTAATTCACCAAACATTTTTGCAAATTTTTTCAAAAAATTTTTCAATTATTTTTCTGAAATAATGCTATCATAAATATTATCAGCGTTATAGCCGCATTCAGAAATCAGTTCCTCTACAGTACCCTGTTCTATGAATCTGTCGGGAATACCCAAAGAAATAACTTTAACTCCCCTTCCCAATGATGCTACATACTCCGAAACTGCGCTTCCAAGTCCTCCGGAAACCGCACCGTCCTCCACTGTTATTATTGTCTTGCACCTGTCGCAGGCGTATTTTACCATATCAAGATCGAGAGGCTTGAGGAATCTCATATTTATATGCAGAGGCTCCATCCCCTCCTTTCTTGCCTTCTCCACTGCCTTTGCCGCCCTGTTTCCAATGGTTCCCAATGAAAGCACCGCCACTCCGGCGCCCTGTGACACCACCACACCCTTGCCAGGCTCAACAAATTCAAACCCCTTCTCCCACTCCAATCCTTCACTGTTGCCTCTAGGATACCTTATTGCAGTAATGCCATACTCCGGACGTGTTGCCGAGTACATCATATTGCGGAGTTCCACCTCATTCATAGGGGCCGCAATAGTTATATTAGGTATAGGCCTGAAATACGCAAGGTCAAAAGCTCCGTGGTGTGTAGCCCCGTCCTCACCTACAATGCCTCCCCTGTCCAGGCAGAAGACCACCTTCAGATTCTGCAGTGCAACATCATGTATGATGCTGTCATACGCCCTCTGCATGAATGTTGAATAGATGTTGCAGAAAGGGAGCATGCCATTTGCAGCAAGTCCGGCAGAAAAAGTCACCGCATGCTGCTCTGCAATACCCACATCATATGTCCTTTTAGGGAACGCATCCATCATATAAGTAAGGGAGCAGCCCGACGCCATTGCAGGTGTAATCCCGACAATCTTATCATTTTTTTCCGCCAGCTCCACCAAAGTCTTTCCAAAAATGTCCTGATACCTCAAAGGCGCACCAGAGGAAACCTTTCTCACCCCTGTAGCAACATCAAACTTGC
>CALCHD010000123.1 GCA_937901105.1 uncultured Bacteroidales bacterium
CCCGCAGAGCCATCTCAAATGTAAACAGTTTGCTTATCAGATACTTTACAGGAATAAGCGTAGAAGCCTTCTTCATTACAATACTCAACACATTGGGACTCCACCTGATATGCGGAGTATCATTCCAGATGTCTGTAGTACTTGCATTCCTGTCGGGAATACTGAATGTGATACCATACATCGGCCCCCTTACTGCAGGAGCATTCGGCACCCTGATGGCCATCATCTCCTTTTACAGCGCCGGCGCAGACCCTGCCCTTGGAGCCCTCACCATCAAGCTGATAGCCACCTTCTCCATCACCCACCTGGTAGACGTGTTCATTTTCCAGCCATACATCTACTCCAACAGCGTAAAGGCCCATCCGCTTGAGATTTTCCTTGTAATACTCATAGCCGGCAACGTTGCAGGGATAGTAGGAATGCTCATTGCCATCCCAACCTACACCGTATTGAGGGTATTTGCCAAGGAGTTCTTCTCAAACTTCAAGGTTGTACAGAAACTTACCGACAGGATGTAGGTTTTTGGGATACTGCACCACCCCAAAACATCCTGAAAACACCCACATTTCCAGGACAAAGTCACCCTGCAGGACACAAAAAAGGCTGCCACAATGTGACAGCCCCTCTCTTGTACTTATAGTTTCCTACAATTATTTGTAAGCTACAGTTGACATGTGTTTGATTAGATCAAGAACTTTGTTAGAGTAACCGATCTCGTTGTCATACCATGAAACTACTTTCACGAAAGTATCAGTTAGAGCGATACCTGCAGTAGCATCAAAGATTGAAGTACGTTTGTCACCTAGGAAGTCTGAAGAAACAACAGCATCCTCGGTGTAGCCAAGAATACCTTTTAGGTAAGTCTCAGAAGCCTCTTTCATAGCTGCACAAATCTCAGCGTAAGTAGCAGGTTTCTCTAGGTTTACAGTTAGGTCAACAACTGAAACATCTAGGGTAGGTACGCGCATTGACATACCAGTTAGTTTGCCGTTAAGAGCAGGGATTACTTTACCTACAGCTTTAGCAGCACCAGTTGAAGAAGGGATGATGTTGCCGCAAGCAGCTCTACCGCCTCTCCAGTCTTTTACTGAAGGACCGTCAACAGTTTTCTGAGTAGCAGTTGCAGAGTGAACTGTAGTCATCAAACCGTCTTTAAGACCGAATTTATCGTTAAGAACTTTTGCTACTGGAGCAAGACAGTTGGTAGTACATGAAGCGTTTGAAACGATTGACTGACCAACATACTGATCCAAGTTTACACCGCAAACGAACATAGGAGTATCATCTTTTGAAGGAGCTGACATAACAACTCTCTTAGCACCAGCCTGAAGGTGAAGCTCAGCTTTCTCTTTAGTTAGGAATAGACCAGTTGACTCAACTACGTACTCAGCACCAATCTCGTCCCATTTTAGGTCAGCAGGGTTTTTCTCAGCAGTTACGCGGATCTCGTTGCCGTTAACAACCAATTTACCGTCTTTAACCTCTACAGTACCGTTGAATTTGCCGTGCATTGTGTCGTATTTAAGCATGTAAGCCATGTACTCAACATCAATAAGGTCGTTGATACCTACTACTAGGATATCGTCTCTCTCCTGAGCAGCTCTGAAAACCAAGCGGCCGATACGGCCAAAACCGTTAATACCAATTTTAATCATTTCTACTATATTTATAAATTAGACATTTACTTATCTAACAACGTTTTTTCAAAAACGGTGCAAAGATATAAAAATGGGAGAAAAATAACTATCTTTACAAAGATTTTTGTATATTTTTTACCACATGAAACACCAGCCTGTTGAAATATTGATAACCAACGATGACGGATACACTTCCAAGGGTATAAACTTCCTTGCAAACCTGCTTGAAGAACACGGTAATGTTACCGTAGTGGCCCCTGACGTTGTACAGTCCGGAATGTCTGCAGCACTCTCAATGGGCAGGACCTTAAGGCTTGAGAAAAAATCACAAATAACTGGCAGTCACGGCAACAGCATAACTGTCTACTCCCTTACCGGCACACCGGTAGACTGCGTAAAGATGGCCATGAACAAGTTTTTCAAGGCCGGCGGCAGCGAGACTGTTGAGCAGGACCCTACAGACAGAGGTGAAAGGCCGCACATAATATTTTCCGGCATCAACCACGGTTCAAATGCATCCATTGCTTCGCTCTATTCAGGCACCCTGGGAGCGGCAGCCGAGGGGGCAATCTACGGAATAAAATCGGTAGGCCTTTCAATCAGCACGCACCATCCGGATCCGGATTTTACACAAATTGAACCTTACCTGAAGAAAATCATTGCCAATGCAATGGATCATGAACTTCCGCAGGGAGTATACCTGAATGTCAACTTCCCGGCCATACCGGCACAAGAGATAAAAGGGATAAAAATAGCCAAACAGGGAGACGGTATGTGGCATAAGGAGTTTGAGCAGAGGAAAGACCCTCACGGCCGTGACTACTACTGGATGACAGGCAGTTTCAAGAACCTTGAACATCAGCCTGAAAACAAGGGTGACCATAACCTTGTGGACCAGGGGTACATTACAATTGTGCCGCACAAGATTGACACCACCTGCTATGCCACAATGGAGCAGCTGGAAAATGAATGGAAGCTGTAATACTAAAAAATAAGCGCCTCTGAAAACCGGAAAACTGAAAAAATGAAAACCGGCAACAGCAGTAAATGAAGCAGTAACAAGAACAAAAAGATGAAATACTACATAATAGCAGGAGAAGCATCGGGAGATTTGCACGGTTCTAATCTCATTAAGGGTATACACCAGACAGACCCGCAGGCACAAATACGCTGCTGGGGCGGAGATCTGATGAAAGAGGCTGGAGCAGATCTTGTAAAACACTATAAAGAAGGAGCCATCATGGGCTTTGTGGAGGTGCTCACCAACCTGGGCAAGCTCTCAAAAAACCTTAACATCTGCAAGCAGGATATCATAGACTATAATCCCGACGTGGTTGTCCTTATAGACTATCCGGGATTCAACTTCCGCATTGCGGAGTTTGCCAAGAAGCAGGGGTTCAGGGTATTCTACTACATAGCACCAAAAGTTTGGGCATGGAAGGAGAAAAGGGTACACCGCCTCAAGAAGTTTGTGGACCGCCTGTTCATCATCTTCCCGTTTGAGATAGAGTACTTCAAGAAATGGGGCATTGATGCCATCTACAACGGCAATCCTCTTCTCGACAGTGTAGACAATCACCCGAGCGCAACAGAGACCAAGGAGGAATTCTGCAAAAGGGCAAACATTCTTCCCGACAGTACCAAAGTTGCCCTCCTTGCCGGAAGCCGCCGCGGAGAGATAAAATACCTCCTTCCACGAATGATTGAAGTGGCAAAGAGATACCCTTCATACCAGTTCCTGCTGGCCTGTGCCCCTTCTATGGACCTTGAGTTCTACAAAGGAATTATCGGGAATAAATGCAGCAACATAAAGCTCCTTGTGGGAGAGACATACTCAATTTTGAGGCATTCAGATGCTGCCATCATCAATTCCGGCACTGCAAGCCTTGAGGCGGCACTCATTGGTGTTCCTCAGGTGGTGTGCTACGGAGGCAATGAGATCTCATACCAGATTGCAAGGATGGTTGTGAAGCTCAAATACATAAGCCTTGCCAACCTCATTATGGACAAGGGACTGTTCAAGGAACTGATCCAGCACAGCTGCACCCCTGCCCTAATCAGCCAGGAACTTGACCAGCTGCTGAACAACCGGGAATACAGGGCCAAAATGATGCAGGACTACGCAGACGTGCGCACCGTACTTGGCGGTGCAGGAGCCTCTGCAAAAGTGGCAAAGGCCATGACAGACGAACTTAAGAAAATGACAAACAAATAATATACATCATGATAGTACACGCATACAAATACCAGGGTGCTGGTAATGATTTTGTAATTTTTGACAACAGGAACGGAGAATATGACTGCCTTACTCCCCAGCAGATCAAACTTTTGTGCGACCGCCGATTTGGTGTTGGAGCAGACGGTATGATGCTTTTGGGAAAGAGCAATGAATATGACTTCTCAATGAGATACTTCAATGCAGACGGCTATGAGGGAAGCATGTGCGGAAACGGCGGACGCTGCCTTGTGGCTTTTGCAGCACACAGGGGTATCAAAAAATTCGAATTCAACGCCATTGACGGATACCACATAGCAGAGGTTCTTGAATACACCCCTCACAGATGCATTGTAAAGCTTAAGATGGTAGACCTTGAGGCAGGTGACAAATACTCGGAGAACGCATACTTCCTTAACACCGGTTCTCCTCACTATGTTGAGTTTGTAGAGGATACTGCAACCTATCCTGTAGACGAGAAAGGAAAATACTGGAGATACCACCCTGATTTCGTTGGCGGAACCAACGTTAACTTTGTGCAGATTAAAGAGAACTGCATCAATGTAAGGACTTACGAGAGAGGTGTGGAGGCAGAGACTTTCGCATGCGGCACAGGTGTTACCGCTTCTTCTATCTCAACCTACATGTACTCTCCAGAGAAGGGCCATGCAGAGAAGAAAGAGGTTGCAGAGGGTGTTGAGTACGCAAAATACGATATCCACGCCCTTGGCGATGACCTTTCTGTATGCTTCAACTACAACAAAGGCAGCAAGACCTTCACAGATGTATATCTTACCGGTCCTGCCACCTTCGTATTTGAATGTGATATTGAAATAGACTAATTACCTGTTGTAGTTGCGGGCACCAAAAATGGTTGTACCTATACGTACCATGGTGCTTCCCATCTCAACAGCAATCCTGTAATCTCCACTCATTCCCATAGAGAGTTCATTGAAATTGGGATGGGTGGAGATATATTTTTCCCTAATCTGGTCAAAAGTCTGTTTAAGGGATGCAAATTCACCCCTTATCTGCTCTTCATCTTCAACAAATGAGGCCATTCCCATTAGGCCGCAGATCTCCACTCCTTCCAGCGGCTGCTGCTGCAGCTTCTCCATAAGCTGCTCAAGTTCCTCCTTTGAGAATCCCTGCTTGGTCTCCTCCTGGGCAACAAAAAGCTCCAGCAGACACCTCACCTTAAGGCCGTTCTTAACAGCGTATTTGCTTATCTCCATAAGCAGGCGCTCTGAATCTACAGAGTGGACCAGCGCTGCATAAGGAAGCACCATCTTAAGCTTGTTGGTCTGCAGGTGCCCAATGAAATGCCACTGGATATCCTGTGGGAGATCCTGCACCTTCTGCAGAAGTTCCTGCGGACGGCTCTCACCAAATATTCTCTGTCCTGCCTGATATGCCTCCATAATGGCTTCAGACGGGTTGAATTTTGAAACTGCCACCAACTTTACAGTTGATGGCAGCTCTTTATTCAGTCTTTCAATTTCACTTGAAATGCTCATGACTATTTTCTGTTTCTCATTTGCTGCTGCTGTCTCTGCAACTCCTGCTGCTGTTTGTACATCTCATCCAATCTCTGCTGGAATTTTGATTTTTTAGGAGCCTTGGCATTTGCAGCCTTAGCCTGCAGCTGTGCATAAAGTTTCTTCTCGTCTACAAAGTACTTTCTGATTACCCAGGTCTGTGCAATTGTAAACAGGTTTGACAACATGTAGTAGTAGCTCAAACCGCTGGAGAAGTTGTTACACAATACCAAAAGGAAGATTGGCATGAAGTAAAGCTGCATAGTTCTCATGCCTGCCATCTCGTTGCCGCTTGGCATCTGGTCCATGTTCATCTTTGAGTAGAAGT
>CALCHD010000124.1 GCA_937901105.1 uncultured Bacteroidales bacterium
GGAGGCAGAAAAACCGCTGCCAAAAGTGGCGCAGAAGCCTGAAGTTCCAGGAAAAAGTAAGTCTCTTAAGAAAATATTAGAGAAAAAAAGCATTGACAACCAGCCTTCGGAAGCTTATAGTGACGTAAATACCGTCCTGCCGAAGCTATCTGCGGAAGAACAGAAGGTTGTAGATGCATTTATCGAAAAGATTGACCTGACCAACTCCAACCACATCCTGCAGTACGGTGCGCTTTTCAACAAGAGACTTTACCGCCTCGGAGTAGGTTTTTGAGATGCCGTACATCCTTATCCAGTCATTGCCTGTACCGGCGGGGATAACGGCAAGGGAGATTGCCGTTGTGGGAACTCTCTTCTGGATGAAGATTCCGTTCACCACCTCGTGGATTGTACCGTCACCGCCCACTGCCACAATGTTGCGGTAGCCGTCGTTTATTGCCTTTACGGTAAGTTCAGTAGCGTGATATTTATGCTCTGTAAACAGGCATGTGAAGTGCAGGCCGCTGCTGTACATCTGGTTAGAGATTGTAGGCCAGTCCTTCAGACCCCTGCCGCTTCCGGCCTTGGGGTTTACTATTACCATCCACGCGTCAGTTATTACCATATTGTTGAAAACTTTATTCTTTGCAAATGTAATAAAATCTCTACTCTTAAAAAAGATTTCGTATTTTTGCATGTTATAGATTTTTATATGGGAAAAGTTATAGCTATTGCAAATCAGAAGGGAGGAGTGGGCAAGACAACCACGGCCATCAACCTGGCGGCATCATTGGCTGTTCTGGAGAAGAATACCCTTATCATTGATGCTGACCCTCAAGCAAATACAACGTCGGGACTAAACTTTGACCCCGATTCAAATACAAAGAGCACCCTTTATGAAGTGCTTATTGGGGAGAAGAGCATAAATGAGATTATTCTCCAGACAGAGATAAAGAACCTGAAGATTGTCCCTTCTCACATCAACCTTGTTGGTGCGGAGATTGAGATGCTCAACATAGATGAAAGGGAGAGCGTGCTCAAGAGGAATATTGAGGCATTGCAGGAGCAGTTTGAGTATATCATCATAGACTGTTCCCCGTCATTGGGCCTCATTACAGTCAACTCGCTTACAGCAGCGGATTCTGTAATCATACCTGTACAGTGCGAGTTCTTTGCCCTTGAAGGCCTTGGCAAGCTGCTTAACACCATAAAGCTTGTGCAGAACAGGCTTAACCCTGATCTTGCAATTGAGGGTTTCCTTCTTACCATGTTTGACGGACGCTTGAGATATGCAAACCAGATTGTAGAAGAGGTTAGGCATCATTTTGGAAGTATGGTGTTCCAGACGATGATCAACAGGAACGTACGCTTGAGCGAGGCTCCAAGCCACGGCAAGCCGGTAATACTGTATGATGTATTGTCGAGGGGGTCAAACGACTACCTTAACCTTGCAAAAGAATTCATTTCAAAACAACAACAGCAGGAGCAGTAATATATGGCAAAAATACAGACAGGTCTTGGAAGGGGCCTTGGAGCACTTATTTCTGATGTGAACTCAATACAGCAGGCAGCAGCAAAGAGGCCTGCAGAACCGGCGCGTCCGCTGGTTTCCACTTCGGAGATAGAAATTAGCAAGATTGAACCCAATCCATACCAGCCGCGTACAGAATTCAACCAGGAGGCTTTGGAGGAGCTTGCAGCATCAATCAGGCTGCTTGGACTTATCCAGCCTATCACATTGAGGCCTTTGGAAAATGGCAGATACCAGATCATCAGCGGTGAGAGACGTTTCAGGGCCAGCCAGATCGCAGGCCTTGAGAAGGTTCCTGCATACATCCGCCAGACCGATGACCAGGGAATGCTGGAAATGGCGATTGTGGAGAACATCCAGAGGGAGGACCTTGATTCAATAGAGGTGGCGTTGAGTTTCCAGAGACTTATTGAGGAGTGCAACCTTACCCAGGAGGCAATGGCGGAGAGAGTGGGCAAGAAGCGTACTACAGTAACCAACTATTTGCGTCTTCTCAAGCTGCCTGCAGAGATACAGTTTGCCATCAGGGCAAAGAAAATCTCCATGGGCCACGCAAAGGCGCTGCTTTCACTTGAGAGCGGAAAGGACCAGCTGAAGCTTGCCAACCAGATTGTTGAGCAGGATTTGTCGGTAAGGCAGATTGAGCAGAAGATCCAGAAGCTGGGACAAAAGAAGGAGAAGAAGGAGAAAGAGGATGCACCGGTAATTGAGCTTCCCGACAGCCATTTCAGGGTGATTGAGATTGTGGGAAAATATTTCAACAACAACATTACAGCAAAGAGGGACAGCAAAGGGGCAGGCGAGATTACCATCAGATTCAATTCTGATGCAGAGGTGGAGGAGTTCCTCAAGGTGCTGGAAAACTATAATATCTGATTTTGAGAGTGCAAAGGACAATTATCATAATTGCAGCCCTTATAGGATGCCTGCTGCTGGGAAGCAGATGCTATGGACAGTTCAATAACGGGTTCATAAGCACAGCCCCTCCGGGTGCCAATGACATGTCATCGCAGAACAGCAGTGATGACGATGAAGAGGTGATTATGTCAACCAAGCCCGCCTTTACTGCAAAAAGGTTCTTCAATGCATTGGCGCATAAGGATTCCATGAAAGTGAACCAGATGGCAATAGGGTCCATGATTCTTCCAGGAACTGCACAGATATACAACAGGCAGACATGGAAGCTTCCTATTGTATATGGTGCCATAGGAGGATGTGTGGCAGGTGCAGTTTCTACAGACAACAAGGATGCCAGAGGGTATTTTATAGCAGGTGCAGTTGCCAGCTACTGGGGAAGCGTGCTTGACGGAGTCATTTCCTACAAGAGCGACAAGAAGCCGTTGCCGGCCCGGGCATCAATGCTGTCGGCTGTAGTTCCCGGCCTTGGACAGGCATATAACGGAGACTACTGGAAAATACCGGTTTTCTATACAGGTTTGGGCGTGTGCGCTTATGCTTGGGACTTTAACCAGACGCAATACAACCGTTACAGGAGAATGTATATAGCCCATAATGAAGGAACATACCAGGGAAACCTCTCTGTAGACAATATCAAATGGTACAGGGACCAGCACCGCAGGATGAGGGACTATTCAATCATTGCAACTGTATTGGTGTACGCCCTCAATATAATTGATGCAAACGTATTTGCCCATTTCAATACATTTGACATAAGTGACGACCTTACATTCAACGTGGAGCCGGCGCTTATATCTCCTGCAAGCACTAATGGGAGAAACTTTGCCTACACGCAGATGCCACAGTCATTCGGCCTGCAGATGAACTTAAAATTTTAAAACAATATAACCACTATTACACCAATGTCCTATATCAGAACACTGCTTGTACTATTTTTCATTGTGGCCGTTCCGGCCGTATCACTGGCACAGAGAGTAACAAAGAAACAGCTTTTAAGAGAGAGAATTGAGTTGCAGAAGGCCATAGACTCGCTTAAGCTGATCATAGAGGGAGGAGCACTGGAGCTGTCAGACACCACCCAGTTTGAGGAGGAAGTCAACAACACTGCATCAATAAATTATGAAGACAGCGAGGAGTTTGCAAATGTAGATCCAGGCTGTAATCCCGACAGTCTCCTTTCAATGTGGTATGTACAGAAAAGGCTTACCCTTAATGAGAGGGACCTTGACAGCGTAGTGCTTACTTCAAACATTCCCGACGAGGTATACATTGAGAGGCTGAACAAGATAAATTCATTCATACCTCTTTCCTTCAACAGCATTGTGAAGAACCACATCATCTACTATACAGAGAAGATGCCTTCAAAGGCAAGCCATATCCTCGGCTTGAGCTCTTATTATCTTCCTATGTTTGAAGAGGTGTTCGACTACTACGGCCTTCCAAAGGAGCTTAAGGCAATGGCAATCATTGAGTCTGCGCTTAACCCTACCGCAACATCAAGGGTAAGGGCAAGAGGAATGTGGCAGTTCATGTACAGGACAGCATTGCAGTACAACCTTAAGATCAACTCATATGTGGATGAGCGTCTGGATCCGTTGGCATCCACTCACGCAGCTGCCAAATATTTGAGGGATTCGTACACAATCTACGGTGACTGGTTCCTTGCAATATCTTCATATAACTGCGGAGTAGGAAATGTGAACAAGGCAATCCGCCGTGCAGGCAGCAGGGATTTCTGGAAGATATATCCTTATCTTCCTAGAGAGACCAGAGGATATGTACCTTCATTCATCGCTGCCTTGTATATGCTTGAGTACTATAAGGAGCATAACATCAGGCCAGCAGAGTTCAATCTGCCGGCACACGTAGACACTTTCAAGATTAACAGGAACCTTCACTTTGAGCAGATATCTGCAGTTATCGGCATACCGGTTGATGAGCTGAAGAACTATAACCCGCAGTATGTTGAGAACATTGTTCCAGGAACAGGCGGAGAGTGTGTGCTGCAGCTTCCTTATACCTATACCAATGCATTCATAGAGAAAGAGAAGGAGATCTATGCATACAAGGATTCTGTATACTTCAACCCTATAACAGCAAAACAGATAAAGGAGGGAGCAAGTGCATCGGCTGCTGCCCCTATCATTCACAGAGTGAAGTCTGGTGAAACTCTTGGCCATATTGCCATGAAGTACCATGTAAGCACCAAGAACCTTATGAAGTGGAACGGACTTACTTCAAAATCGGTATTGAGGATCGGACAGCGCATTACTGTCTATAGAAACGGTGCAGGTCCTGTCTCTTCTTCTGCCAAATCAGGTTCATCGTCATCAGGTTCATCAAAATCAAAGGCGGCTACAACCAGGAGCGGAGGATATGAGTGGTATACAATCAAGAGCGGAGACACGCTTCTTGGCATTGCATACAAGTTCAGCGGTGTGAGCCTGAATGATATCCTTAAGCTTAACGGACTGAACAAGAACTCAAAGATCTATCCTGGAAGGAAAATCAAAATCAGGAAACTGTAATAGGATTTCCGTCACATATGCATAAATGAGCCCCCTGCTAGAGTATTCTAATAGGGGGCTTATGTTTTGTGTAGAGTACGCTTTATTTATAGCGTGGCAGTCCTTCGTATGATGCCTTTTTCAGATACATTGGCTCATCGCTGAGCAGACGGTAAAGCTGTGGTGATTCCAGTATCTCGCGTGCATCCATCTCCTTGCCGTCAACTTTTATTGTACGGCAGATGAGCCTTATGCCGTGGCTGTAGTCTACGTAGAAATTGCCATGCCTAATGAACAGCGGCTGCTGTGCCCTTCCGTCGGGATGATGCCATCCGTAAATTGCCTCGTAGCTTTCCCATCCCGGTTGGGTGAGAATCTTGTATGTAAGTACCACATCTTTCTTTAATCCCGATATGAACTGGCCGAACCTGTATCCTTTGGCCTTGTAGAGTGCCTGGATGACATTATGGCTGTCCTGGAACACTATAGGCTGGCTGTTCCTGTTATCCAATGGCCTGAACGGGAATATGTCAAGATGCCCTTCAGCCACCTCTGCTACGCGGTCTACAAGGTAGGTTGTAGGGAGTATGCAGTTGAGCGAGTCTGCTATCCTCTGTGCGGCAAGAGGGCCCATCGGGATCCTTACAAAGGACTCGTCAGTGCCTATGGTAAGGTAGTCGGGAAGAACCCACATCTCTATGGTGTGGCGTTTCTTAAGTATCTCTACGGAGTCCACCACGGGTGTTCGGAAAACTATCTTGCGGAAATGCTTCATTGGTGTTGGGACATTTCCTTCAAGGATTGTCTGTGCAATGAGGTCTTCCAGTTTCCAGAACTCCATTTTGTCTGCCTTGAGCATGAAGTTCCATCCGGAGAGCGATGCTTCCGGCTTGCCCAGGAAATATGGAACAGCCATTTTCTCTTTTGTCAGTTTTGAATTTTTGCCGTAAACCACATTCTCCGCCTGGACGGATGCTGATGAAAATATTAATGCCAGCGCTGCAAGTGCCAATGCTTTAACTGTATTTTTCATAATCATAACAGTTTGAAGTATTCTTTATAGATGAATATTTTGATGCCACAAGTTAACATTTTTGCCCAAAAATTCCTAACTTGCATATTATTTTAATCCCGACAGATATGTACAGAAGAGCTTTTAAGGCCATAGCAGCCTTATCAATTGCAATTGCAGCCATTCTTGCCGGCTGTGCGCCAAAGGCAGACCCTTACAGGGAGGAGCTTCAGAAAATAATTGTAAAGGCAGAGGTTCCGCTTATACAGCTGGAGAGCAGCTTCAATGGAGAGAGGCTTTCATACCAGATTGAAAACCCAAATTTCTATGACTCTGTAAAAATTGCGGCAGGAGAGGCTACGCCGAAGCCTGCAGTGTTCCAGGCGGCGTCATTGAGCAAAGTGGTATTTGCATATATAGTGATGAAGATGTATGACAGGGGAGAGATTGATCTTGATGCCCCTATCTGCACCTATACTGATATTGACCGTTTTGAAGACAAGGAGTCTGCAAAGAAGCTTACCGCAAGAATTGTCCTTACCCACAGGACAGGCCTTCCAAACTGGAGCAAAGGCCCTTCTACCCAGGAGTGGCCAACCTCTCCAATTGCCTTCAAGTTCCCTGTAGATTCTTGCTACGGCTATTCTGGTGAGGGTTTTGCATTCCTGCAGAGGGCTGTAGAGAATATCAGAGGCAAGAAAATTGACGAGGTGGCAAAGGAAGAAGTGTTTGGCCCTCTAGGAATGGAATACTCTTCATATGAGTGGCAGGATATGTATGATTCTTTGGCTGTAGACGGCTATAACAAGAGCGGGGAGAACCGTGGCAAGGGAAGGCATCCTAGGGCAAACGTAGGCTATACTTTGAGGACATGTGCTGCTGACTATGCCAAGTTCCTTCAGGAGCTGCTTAATGGCAGTTCACTTTCACCACAGGCAAAAGAGGTGTTCTTTACCCCATGTAAAGAGAAGGCTATAAGATATGCCGGCAATCACAGGGAGTGTGACAATTCAATTGCTTGGGCAATGGGAATTGGAACAGAGGATAATCCGGAGTTTGGCAAGGTGCTGTGGCACTGGGGAGACAATGGCTCTTTCAAGGCGCTGTTCTTTGTAATCCCTTCGGCCAACGGTTACTTGACATACTTTACCAACAGTAATCACGGCCATGATGTTATCAATGATGTAACAGCTTTGATTATAAAGAATAAGGAGCCGTTTGCGGTTAATGACTGGATCAATCAGGACTAGACAGTAATTTTTGTTGATATATGCCTGGCGTTTTTGCGCCGGGCTTTTTTTATTTGTGGATGATTTCTTTGCAATAAAGGAATATATTGGTAACTTTGCAGTTGAGTTGAGGTGTAACTGCCTTTTTCAGGGGCAGTTGATAATAGGGAATCCTGTGAGAATCAGGGACTGTACCCGTAGCTGTAATTTCCGGATGTTCCAATGGTTATCTTGGCCACTGTCATAGATGATGGGAAGGCGCCGTTGGAGGAATAAGTCAGAAGACCTGCCGCAATTCTTTTAACTTGAGAATCTCGGGTAAAGATTTTCGTAGAACCGTATTTTAATGCATTATACTTTTTATTCAGGCAGGTACAGTTGGTGTACACTTGTGTTGGTGTATGTATTGCTGGCATTCAGTACAGATGCCAGTGCGCAGAATTCAATAGGGCAGAATGCTTCTGAACAGCATGATACCCTTAAGGCTGCTGTAGTTTCAGCTGCAGCAAAGCCGTCCCCTACGGTTCAGAGTGCCCCTTTGCAGGTTATGGAGAAGGATGATTTCTCAAGGCTTGGAATTAAGGAGCTGCACGAGGCGGTAAAGACATTTTCAGGTGTGCAGATCAAGGACTATGGCGGAATAGGAGGCGTAAAGACAGTTTCAGTAAGGAGCCTTGGTACGCAGCATACGGCTGTGAGCTATGACGGAGTCACCATTTCAAATGCCCAGAGCGGACAGATAGATATAGGGCGCTTCAATCTGGATAATGTGGAGCTTGTTACCCTTACTATTGGGCAGACCGATGACATTTTCCAGAGTGCAAGGATGTTTGCATCTGCCGGAGTGCTGAATGTAAAGACTTCAGAGCCTCTTTTTGAGGAGGGAAAGAACTTCAATGCCGGAGGGGCCATGAGGGTATCTTCCTTTGCAACATACAACCCCGCAGTGTACTGCAGCCAGAAGCTGGGCAGCAGATGGAGCTTTGCAGTAAATGCTGACTGGCTGGTTTCAGATGGAGAGTATCCGTTTACACTGGTAAACAGCAATACCGTAACGGAGCACAGACGTGAAAATTCCGATGTGGATACAAAGAGGATAGAGGCTAATGTATATGGCAATCTGGCCAGAGGCGGCAAACTTGCATTCAAGGGAAACTGGATGAGTTCACAAAGGGGATTGCCCGGTTCTGTGGTGCTGTACAACAATGATGCAAGGGAGCGCCTGTGGGATGAGGCGGCTTTTGTACAGGGGCATTACAGGAAATCTTTTGGTACCCGATGGGAGATGCAGGGTCAGCTGAAGTACAATTA
>CALCHD010000125.1 GCA_937901105.1 uncultured Bacteroidales bacterium
TATATTGAGTTCTACCAGAATAGGCATAGTCAGATTATGTTTCACAGCTTCTTTACTGATTTCTTCTGCAAGACGTAAAGAATCTACGCTGTGAATCAGGGAAACTTTATCTATAATATATTGATACTCATCGCATTTTGGAGTATACATCTTAACCGGCTTCTGCCAGCCAAGAGGGTAGTCCATTGAGACGTTTGGCGGAAGTGACTTGCCTCTTGAATCTGGTTTTGTGCGGACCATAAGTACTGGGTATGGAGAAACGTCACCACTGTCAAACGACGGCTGGAACGGAGCTGCACTCACACCCGAAACATAAATCATTGACTCCACCTCCGAGAGCGGCAATGAAAGTACTGTAAACACCGCCTCATCAGCCGGGATATAGGAGCCGTTCAAGTACACAAGCACAAGTCCGTAACGGCCCGGCCTGGTAACCTGTCCGCCAGCCATTGATCCGGCAGAAACTTTAGGGCCAATCAGGCTTCCCGACGGTATACCTCTAGACTCCGCTGTAGTATCAGTTTCCACAAGATGCCCTTTCTCATATGAAGGAACTGAAATGTCATCTGCAACACCTCCAAAGAACTCCCTTACTCCAGAATATGCCAGGGCAACATATGCACCAACACTGTAGCTCTGCGCATAAGCTTTCATCTCCATGGTATCCCTGTACCACTCCCTCTTGATTGGATAGTTGGCAATAGGGGAAGGTGAGTTTTTAGGGGTAATCAGCTGCGAAGTAACTACAACAGGATTAAGCTCATATGCCATGGCGTGCTCACCGTCATCATTGTTGTAGTAGATATTCTCTACAGTCCTCTGGTATGCATCCGAATATTTTACTCTGCCGGATTTCATAGGATAGTCAAAGATAGGGGCATAATACTCCTTCATAAGTTCCGGAGTCTGTCTGATACTTCTTCCGTTCTTGCCCACAGCACTGATAATAAATCTGGTACCCTCCGGGAAGTTCACATCATGAAGGACAAAATATCCCGAATCAATCTGTCCCATAGCCTTGAAACCGATTGACGGAGCAAGGAACGACACGATTGCCCTGTTTGCTATACCTGTCATGTTCACAACCTTACCAAGCAATGTCTGCGAGTACTCCTTTCCAAAATGAGGAACCTCATTCTTGCCCTGGATGATCTTCTCAAGATCATAGTATCTCCAGCCATGAGTCTGCATAAGGTAATCAGCCCTCATCATCCTCTGGTTAAGCGGAACTGTATCATTGAAATAGAAATCTATATCCTCAATATACCCCTGAAGCTCACTCTTAAGGAACATATATGACTTGATTGTAGTCTTCTCAAAGTTCTCTGCCATTTCCGCATCTGTAACTGCAACAGAGAAAGTGTTGCTCTCATCAGCCATCTCCTCCGGCAAGGTTAGGGTAACATTCACAAGCTCCCTCTTGCCATACTCACCTTTCTGTGTCTCCACTGCAAGAGACTCCTTTTCCTGCGGAAGCACAACAAACGGCCTCTCTGCATAAACATTGCCTTTAGTGTCAACAACCGAGATTGAATGAATGCCTGAATTAAGTGCAGAAGGCTTAAGGGCAAGCCTCTCTCCTGCCTTTGCAACAGGTTTTGTATAATAAATCTCCGATCCGTTATGAAGGATAGCGCTCAAGCCTCTGCCCAACAATGAAGGGGATGTAGAGACTGTGAACTGCAGCATATCCCTGTCACCATATTCATTTGCAGAAACCACTCCTATTGCACCGTTAATCACAACGCCCTCTTGCACTGCAACAGGAAGCTTCACTCTGGTATTGTAGCCGTTCACATCATTCACACTTGCAGTCATTGCCCCAGCAGGAACTTGTGCAATCACAATTTTACCAAATCCTAAAGTATCTGTAACATACTCTGCAAGTACATTTCCGTCAGCATCCGACACCTCGCCATAAACGCTCACGCCCATACCGTTCTTGCCAATACTCTTGATATAATATACACCTCTTCCACCCTGAACAGCATTTCCGCTCTCTGGAAGGAACTGCACATCATACTCAACTTTAGCCTCTTTCTTCTCAAGTTTTGCCTTATCCTCCGGAGACAGCTCACCAATGCGCACATAATCAGCCTTGCGCTTGATATTCTTTTCCGCCATTGCATCCACAAGCTTGTCCTTCATAGGATTGGTAAGCTCCAGCTCCTTGTAGAACATATAATCTACAGGACGGTTTAGCATCCAATAAGTATAACCTCTCAAAATGGCCCTTCCTGTTGAGTTCATTTCCGGCACAACAATATATCCGTTGAAGTTATTGCCAAAACGGCGCAGCTTCTTTCTTGCTATAACGGTCTTGATTGCCTTTGTATAATTCGCAGCTCCGTCATTGCGCACTACCTGGTCATTGATCAGCTCCACATAGATATAATTTGACTCGCCAAACTCCGCCGCATATGAAGTGTTCTCCACATAACCGCTAATCCAGATTGTATCGGTTGCGCTGTAAACATCCTTATCAGTATGCAGATACACCTTTTCCGGTGAAAGCAGCTTTGAATAATTTTCATACATCTGCTGCGTAGAGCTGCTGTCCTGCGCCAATGCAGCACCTGCTGCAAACAACAGGCAAAATGCTGTTAAAAGAGGGTAAAAGATATATTTTCTCATATAAAAACTTTAAGCGTGCAAGATAACAAAATATTTGCATTAGACATTCAAAACCCCTGCAGGTTTAAAAATCATTTACACATTATTTCTTTTTTTCATTTGTCAATTCTACCTTGCGACCTATGATCTTCTCCGCATAATGATATTGTCTTGCAGCAGACCTGCCCTCCACCTCAATGCGGTATTGTGTATCTGAATCGGAGGTGTAGAAACTGATTGTGGCTTCTCCGTTCTCATCAAGTTTCACTGCAGGGTTCCAGTACAGGGTGATGCGATTATCCTTTGCCTTGGATTTCTTGCTCTCTGGGCTGTCGTATTTTGGAGAGTAGAATCTGGCTGGTTTCTGCCAGCCCAGAGGATAGGTTGTGGATACATTGTATGGTACAATGTCGCTTCTATAGTAGGGTTTTGTGCGGACCATCAGTACCGGATACGGACTTACTTCACCGGCACTCCATGCGTTCTGGAATGGCGATGCCGAGAGTCCTGCAATATATACAATAGACTCTACCTCCGATAATGGCAACGACAGTACATTATGTATAGCTTCCTGCCCCTCAGACGGTATATATACTCCATTGAGATAGACAAGAACCAATCCCCACCTTCCAGGTTCTATAAATCTTTTGCCTGACATAGTGCCAGGTGTCCATTTGGGGCCCACCAACGATCCATAATAGAGGCTCTCATCTTTGGGAACTGCAATACGTTGTCCAAAATTCCCCTGATACTCCCTTACACCACTATACGTTGCGGTAACATATGCCGCTACAGTATAGTTTTTGGCATAGGACTTCATGTCCAAAGTATCCCTTATCCATTCCCTTCTCAACGGATAATTGGGAATTGGAGCCGGAGAATTCTTGAGCCTCACAAGTTGTGAAGTTACAACTACCGGATTGAGTTCAAATGCCATTGCATGCTCACCATCGTCCTTATTGTAATAAATCTTCTCCACCACATTTCTGTACACATTACTATAAGTAACCTTTTCCGCTTTTACCGGGTAATCCGCCACTGGGGCAAACCAGTCGTTCTGGAGCACAGGTGTATGGCTCTGGCTTTTGCCATTCTTGCCAATGGCACTCACTATAAATCTGGTATTTTCAGGAAAATCCACATCATTAAGGACAAAATAGCCTGAATCAATCTGTCCCATTGCCCTGAAACCTATTGAAGGTGCAAGGAATGAAACAGTTGCCTTTTTGGTAAGCCCTATCGGATTCATCACCTTGCCGCCAATGGTCTGTCTGTACTCACGGCCAAAATATGGAAGATCATTCTTGCCTTGCAGGATCTTCTCAATATCATAGTATCTCCACCCCTGAGTCTGCATAAGCATATCAGCCTTCTGCATCCTTGCAGCAAGAGAAACCGAATCATTAAAATACCACTCAATATCCTCTATGTATCCTTTTAGCTCACTTTTGAGGAGCATATATGACTGCATGGTTGTCTTTTCTACATTTCCCGACAGTCCCAGATCTGTAACTGCCACCGAGAAACTGGCTGTACTGTCGAGCAGTTCTGCTGGAACCTTCAGCTGAACCTGAACCTCCTCTCTCCTGCTGTATTTCTCCTGCGGTGTCTCCACCTCAAGAGTCTCCTTTTGTGTAGGGAGAACAACAAACGGACGCTCTGCATAAACGTTTCCTGCAGCATCAGCCACCAGCGCCGAATGTATTCCTGGAGTAAGGGACTTGAGGTTTATGGAAACTGTCTCAACAGCCCGGTTTACGGGCTTGCTGTAATAAACTTCCGAACCGTTATGGAAAAATATGCTCAAGGATTTGCCCAACAGTTCCTCAGATGTGTTTACAGAGGCTATAACCTTATCATTCTGAACATACTCTGAAGTTCCATGTACCAGAAGTCTGCCGTTTATGGTAACGCCGTTCTCTACCGGAGCCGGAAGTTTTACTCTCTTTCCTTCATATCCAAGAGTATCCTTTACTGTTGCGTACAACTTGCCATGAGGCATGGCATCCAGCACAACTCTTGCAAAACCGTATGGATCTGTGCGGTATTGGCACAACACATTATTGTCGGGATCCAGAATTTCACCAAACACCTGCACTCCAGATCCACCTTCACCAATGGCCTTCACATAGAAAATGCACTTGCCCCCAAGCCGGCTGTTGCCGCTCTCTGGGAGGAACTGCACATCGTACCTCTCATTTAACACCGCCTTCTCCTCCTTCAATTTTTCGTCGGGAGCAACCTCACCAATACGCAGATAATCTTTCTTCCTCTTTATCTCCTTATCTACCATTGCTGTAACCAGCTTGTCTTTCATAGGATTGGTAATCTCCA
>CALCHD010000126.1 GCA_937901105.1 uncultured Bacteroidales bacterium
ATATAAACCGGGAGATAAAGTGGTTCTGCTTGTGTGTAGGGATGGTAAAGAGATTGAGTGTGAGGCTATTCTGCAGGGAGATGCGGTTGCTGTAGCATCTGCCGGTTCCGATGAGGCTACCGTTATGGGTGCCACTCTTGCCCAGGCAGACAAGCAGTTGCTGGCAAAATTGAGGTTGAAGGGTGGTGTTGAAGTAGTGGCTTTGGATAAAGGCAAATTCAGGGATGCCGGCATACGTAAAGGGTTGATAATTACTCATATTAATCAAACACCAGTAACAACGTTAAAGGAAGCTTTGGATATTATAGGAAATGCAAGAAGGGGAATGTTGATAGAGGGTGTTTACAGCAATGGAGATGTTTATTATTATGGAGTTGGTGTTTAATTAAAATAAATTGCTTACTTTTGCGTGTTAAAATATCCACATGAGACAGTTAAAGATAACCAAATCAATTACAAACAGAGAGAGTGCATCTCTGGATAAATATCTACAGGAAATTGGTAGAGAGGAGCTGATTACAGTTGAGGAAGAGGTAGAGCTGGCGCAGCGAATTAAAAAAGGTGACCAGGAAGCTTTGGAGAAACTTACCAGAGCAAACTTGAGGTTTGTGGTTTCTGTTGCAAAACAGTACCAGAACCAGGGCTTGAGCCTTCCCGACCTTATCAACGAGGGTAATCTTGGACTTATCAAGGCTGCAGAGAAGTTTGACGAGACAAGAGGTTTCAAATTCATATCTTATGCTGTATGGTGGATCAGACAGTCCATCCTTCAGGCTTTGGCAGAGCAGTCTAGAATTGTAAGGCTTCCTTTGAACCAGGTAGGATCACTGAACAAGATCAACAAGGCCCTTTCTAAATTTGAGCAGGAGAACGAGCGTATGCCATCTCCAGAGGAACTTGCTGATATCCTTGAGATTCCTAGAGAGAAGATTGCCGATACATTGAGAGTTTCCGGAAGACACGTGTCTGTTGATGCTCCGTTTGTTGACGGAGAGGACAACAGCCTTTTGGACGTGCTTGTAAACCGTGACTCCCCTAATGCCGACAGGGGCCTTGTAAATGAGTCCTTGAACAAGGAGATTGAGAGGGCACTTTCTACCCTTACAGAGAGGGAGAGGGATATTGTAAAATATTTCTTTGGAATCGGAGCCCAGGAGATGACCCTTGAGGAGATTGGCGAGTACTTTGGCCTTACCAGAGAGCGTGTAAGGCAGATTAAGGAGAAAGCCATCAGAAGATTGAGGCACAGCGCAAGGAGCAAGCTGCTTAAGAGCTACTTGGGCTAACCTTACTTGAATCCTAACTAAAAACTATTAATAAAATGAAAAAAGTATTGCTATCTCTACTTTCGGCAGGGGTATTGCTATCATCGTGTACCCAGCCACAGGCAGAGAACCCGCTACTTGCAGAGTGGACAACTCCTTACGGAATTCCACCATTTGAGCAGGTTCAGCCAGAGCACTACATTCCTGCATTCAAAACTGCTATGGCAGCAGAGCTTGCAGAAATTGATGCTATTGTAAACAACACCGAGGAGCCAACCTTTGAGAATACAATTGAGGCATATGCCAATACCGGCGAGCTGCTTTCAAATGTTTCTGCTGTATTCAGCAGCGCAAATGGCGTAAAATCATCACCGGAGCTTCAGGCAATTGCAAAAGAGCTTTCTCCGCTTCAGAGTGCACACCGCAGTGCAATCAGCCTTAATGACAAGCTGTTCCAGAGAATCAAGGCTGTATATGAGAAGAGAAACGAGCTTGGCTTGAATGCACAGCAGATGAGAGTTGTGGAGGAGATGTACAAAGGCTTTGAGAGAGGCGGTGCAAACCTTCCTGCAGAGAAAAAAGAGGAGTTGAAGAAAGTTAATGCAGAGATTGCTGCATTGCAGCTTCAGTTCTCGCAGAATGCTTTGGTTGAGACAGCTGCATACACTCTAGTAGTTGAGAACGAGGCTGACTTGGCAGGTCTTACAGAGGACCAGAAAGCAGAAGCTGCTGCAAGAGCAAAGAAAGCAGGCCAGGAGGGCAAATGGTTCTTTGGTCTTGACAACCCTAGCGTAATGCCTTTCTTGGCAAACGCAGAGAACAGAGAGTTGAGAGAGCAGATCCTTACTGCTTACTTGAACAGATGCAACAACAACAATGAGAACGATAACAAAGAGGTTATCAAGAAACTTGTTGAGTTGAGGCTTAAGAGAGCCCAGATTATGGGTGCGGAGACTGCTGCTTCATTTATCCTTGAGGACAGAATGGCAAAGACTCCGGAGGCTGTTTATGAGCTTTTGGACCAGATCTGGAAACCTGCATTGAAAGCTGCTAAAGCAGAGGCTGCTGATATGCAGAAAATCATTGCTAAAGAGGGCTCAAACATCAAGCTTGAGGCTTGGGACTGGAGATACTATGCACAGAAGGCAATGAAAGAGAAGTTCAACTTGAGCGAGGCAGAGATGGCTCCTTACTTCCAGATTGACAACGTAAGGGAGGGTGTATTCCACGTGGCAAACAAATTGTTTGGCCTTACATTCAAGAAATTGGAGAATGTTCCACTTCCTCACGAGGAGGCAGAGGCATTTGAGGTATATGACAACGACGGTACTGTTACCGGTATCGTATTCTTTGATATGTTCGCACGTCCTGGCCAGAAGAGAGCTGGTGCATGGTGTGGCGGTTTCAGAGGCCAGTCATACAAGAATGGTGAGAGAGTACTTCCTCTAGTAACCATCTGCGGTAACTTTACAAGACCAGTAGGTGACAAGCCTGCTCTTCTTACAACTGATGAGGTTACCACTTACTTCCATGAGTTCGGCCACGGTTTGGCAAGCTTGCTTAAAGATGTAAAATATCAGGGAATGGGCGGTTACCCAAGAGATTTCGTAGAGCTTCCTTCACAGCTTAACGAGCACTGGGCATTTGAGCCAGAGGTCCTTAAAGTATACGCTAAACATTACCAGACAGGTGAGGTTATCCCGCAGGAGCTTGTGGAGAAAATGGAGAAAGCCGGCAAATACGGCCAGGGCTTTGCTACCGTTGAGTACTTGGCAGCTTCATACCTTGATATGGACTTCCACGTATTGAAAGAGATCACGGCAGATCTTGACGTTGAGAAATTTGAGGCAAAAGTACTTGGTGACAGAGGTATCCTTTCACAGATCCCTTCACGCTACAGAAGCACATACTTCAGCCACACTTTCTCTGGCGGATACACTGCAGGCTACTACAGCTACATCTGGGCAGAGGTTCTTGATGCTGATGCATACGATGCATTCGTAGA
>CALCHD010000127.1 GCA_937901105.1 uncultured Bacteroidales bacterium
TGAATGCGTGGTAGGAATCTCTTCCCTGCAGATATTTATTTAGGGGGATGACTGGAGAGTCATTCCCCTTTTTCTTTTCAGGGTAATTAGAGACTTTGTTTTTAGTAGGGAAGAAATTGATGTTCAAGTGATTTATTTGTTGATTGATAGCAATTTATTTATATCTTTGCGCGTTATTTCCGTCTGCCAACAAAACGCAGCCTGCGGCAGATGGAGGTGCTGTAAACGTTTAATTCAACTCCCATAGGGGGAGGCGGGCTGCAACGATGTATAAACAATAATGAATGTAATTAAAAAGACCATCCAGCTAAGCGATGGCAGAACAATTGAAATTGAGACAGGAAAATTGGCTAAACAGGCTGATGGTTCTGTTGTGGTTAAGATGGGCAAGACTATGCTTCTTGCTGCAGTAACCTGCGCTAAAGATGCAAAAGAGAATGTGGATTTCATGCCTTTGCAGGTAGATTACAAAGAGAAATTCGCAGCTGCAGGTAGATTCCCTGGCGGTTTTATGAAACGTGAGGGTAAGGCTTCAGATTCTGAGATTTTGGTAGCCCGTCTTATTGACCGTGCCCTTAGACCTCTTTTCCCAGACGATTTCCATGCAGAGGTTTTTGTTACAGTAAACCTTATCTCAGCTGAGAAGGATATCCAGCCAGATGCAATTGCAGGTTTGGCAGCTTCTGCAGCACTTGCAGTAAGTGACATTCCTTTCAACGGCCCTATTTCAGAGGTGAGAGTTGCCAGAATCAATGGCGAGTACTGTATCAACCCTCCTTTCAGCCAGATGGCAAATGCAGATCTTGACATTATGGTAGCTGCAACTATGGATAACATCATGATGGTTGAGGGTGAGATGAAAGAGGTTAGCGAGGCTGTAATGTTGGGAGCAATCAAATATGCTCACGAGGAGATTAAGAAACAGTGTCAGGCACAGCTTGAGCTTATGGAGGAGGTTGGCAAGACCCAGAAAAGGGAGTACTGCCATGAGACCAATGACGAGGCTCTTAGAGCAGCTTGCCACGAGTACTGCTACGGCAAATGCTACGAGATTGCAAAGAGCGGTACAAGCAAACACGAGAGAGGTGATGCATTTGAGGCTGTTCACCAGGAGTTCCTTGAGACTATCCCAGAGGAGGAGAGAGAGGAGAAGGCATTTATGGTAGCCCGCTATTTCCACGATGTTGAGAAAGAGGCTATGCGTAACATGATCCTTGATGAGGGTATCAGACTCGACGGCAGAACAACTACCCAGATCCGTCCTATCTGGTGCGAGGTAGACTACCTTCCATGCGCACACGGTTCTGCAATCTTCACCAGAGGTGAGACACAGTCACTTACAACTGTAACCCTTGGTACAAAGATGGATATGAAGGAGATGGATGAGGTTCTAGTTCAGAGCACCGAGCCATTTGTACTTCACTATAACTTCCCTCCATTCTCAACAGGTGAGGCTCGTCCACAGCGTGGTATCGGCCGTCGTGAGATCGGACACGGAAACCTTGCATACAGAGCACTCAAGCCTATGATCCCTATGGCTCCGGAGAATCCATACGCAGTTCGCGTGGTTTCAG
>CALCHD010000128.1 GCA_937901105.1 uncultured Bacteroidales bacterium
AGTGGTTCTTTGGAGCAAGCGGCAAGGACTCGCAGTACTCAAGATGGAGCAAGCTTTTTGACGAGCTTGGAATCTCACTTGCATTGGCCGGCAACAACCATATCTATGTAAGCACTCATCCTCTATACAACGGTGAGGTGGTGGATCATGGTAAGGGAACTGTCTACATCCAGACAACTTCATCTGACAATGAGAGGGGCTCGGAGTGCGCCCTGGAGAACCAGGTAGAGCATAATCCCGACAAAATCAAGTTCCGCTGGACCGAGGGAGGCCGCACAGTAAGTGCAATGCACATGAAGGTTACCCGCAAGAAGATGACCCTTACCTTGCTGGATAGAAACGGCAAAGTGCTGGATGTAACGGAGGTTTATCCGGTGAAGGGAAAATAATTTTTTTTGGAAAAAAGTGCCCATTGGGACAACGTCCCAGTGGGCATTATAAAAAAGTAAGGAGGGTGATCACCCTCCTTATGCATTTTTACAGGGATGAAATTATTTCACCTTAATCAGCTCAACATCAAAGATCAATGTTGCAAATGGTGGGATCTGTGCGCCTGCACCCCTCTCGCCGTATGCAAGGTTGTAAGGGATGAAAAGCTGCCATTTGTCACCCTCTTTCATAAGCTGAAGGGCCTCAACCCATCCTGCGATTACCTGGGTAACGCCAAAGGTTGCAGTCTCGCCTCTCTGGTAAGAGCTGTCAAAAACAGTACCGCTGATAAGACGGCCCTCGTAGTGGCACTCCACGCTGTCTGAAGCTTTAGGGGTAGCACCGTTTCCTGATTTAAGCACTTTGTACTGCAAACCGCTAGGAAGGGTAACAACACCCTCGTTCTTTGCGTTCTGTGCAAGAAAAGCCTCGCCTTCAGCCTTAAGGGCTGCAGTCTGCTCTTCCTGAAGCTTTGTGAAATAGTCGTTAAGTACCTGCTGTGCCTCAGCTGGGGTCATTGCAGGCTCCTCGCCAGCCATATAAGTAGTGATGGCTTTTACAAACTCCTCTACGTTCAATCCGTTTACACCGCTTGCCATAATATTGTTGGCAATGCTCATTCCCAATGCGTAACTTACTTTATCCATAATAATCTGTTGTGGCACCCCGCGGTGCCGGTTTATACTTTTTTGAGTCAGCAAAGATAATAATTACGCCTTAATATCAATGATGTCATTGAGGTCTGTAGTATAATTGCCGCTCAAACTGTTGCGCTTCATTGTCCATTTGTCCTCCGCCTGGCTCCCGAACCCTCCCTGTACCGCTATTTTAAGGGCATTGCGGCCGTAGCGGGCATTTACACTGTCCAGAACAGCATTGATGCATTTCATCTTCTCGGTATCCGTCTGCTCAAAAAGGTTCTGCTGTACTCCGGTATTAGGTACAATGTCTTCCACAAGTACCCCGGCCTTTTTGTAGAGGTACCCTTTGCGGTATATCTGTTTGAGTCCCTTCAGGGCATAGTTCACCATCTCCAGAGTGCTGCATGTAGCCTCCGGGAACTGCAGGGTAATGCTGTTGTAGTATTTTGGAAGGTCCTCCCTGAAGAAATTGGTAAGGATATATACTGTAATGCATCCGGCCACCGAACCTTGCTGGCGCAGCTTTGCAGCGCACGATGAGGCAAAGTTTGATACTGCGCTCTCCAGTTCCTCAAGGGTTGAGACCATCTCTCCAAAGCTCCTGCTGGTGGTGATGGATTTTTTTTCTTCCCTTATATCCAGCTGTGCTACAGGTTCGCCGTTAAGCTCCATCTGGGTGCGCAGCCCTACAACCCCCATATTTTTCTTTACCCACCAGGCGCTCCTGGCTGTAAAGGCATAGGCTGTACTGATCCCTTCGCTTTTGAGGAGCTTGGCATAGCGGCGTCCTATTCCCCATACATCTCCAATCTCCATCTGCTGTAGCGCCTTAACTCTTTTCTCCTCTGTGTCTATCATGCACCAGCCGTGGTACCCCTTGTATTTCTTGGCATAGCGGTTGGCTACTTTGGCCAGTGTCTTGGTATGGGCAATCCCCACACAAACTGGAATGCCGGTATATTTTCTGATTTTATATACAATCTCCTGCGCCTTGGCCGCTATCTGCTCTGCAGACATCCCCTTGAATGAGACAAAGCACTCGTCAATGGAGTATATCTCCATGCAGGGAACCATCTCCTGCAGCAGCGTCATCACCCTGCGGCTCATGTCCCCGTAGAGCCTGTAGTTGCTGGAGAAGGCCACAACCTCACCTTTGAAGCCCCCCAGCGGCGCGTTTTTCCCGTTCCTCTCCTTTATCTCCTGTGCGGAAACTACCCTCAAGCACATCTGCTCCACCAGCTGGTATGCCGGAACACCCATCTTTATCCCCATATCCTTGGCCTCCTGGCTCCTGGAAACCACACAGCCGTCGTTGTTGGAAAGGACCACCACAGCCCTTCCCTCCAATGCCGGATTGAAGGCCTTCTCGCAAGAGACAAAAAAATTATTGCAGTCAACTACTCCTAACATGTTGTGTTGCAGATATATGGTTTTCTTCCCGACAGATAAGTGAAAACCTGTCGGGAAGACCTTTATAACTTATTTTGTAGGGGAGCCCCTTCAGAAACTCCTTACCGAGTGCACCACAATTCCCCAGATGATGAACTGATTGTCCTGGGTAACCTTTATGGGGGTGAACTGTTCATTCTCCGGCTGCAGCCAGATGGCTGTAACCTGCCCCTCGTGCCTTTCAAAATGGATTCTCTTGAGGGTGAACTCGCCGTCTATGAAACATACGGCAATGGCCCCCTCGCGCGGTTCAAGGGATTTGTCTATTATAAGCAGGTCTCCATCAAATATGCCGGCCCCCTCCATGGAGCTGCCCCTGGCCCTTCCAAAGAAGGTGCTGGAAGGGTTCTTTACAAGTTCCCTGTTGAGGTCTATCCCGTTTTCTACATAATCCTGGGCAGGAGAGGGGAAGCCGGCTTTTATCTCCGGCAGCTCCACGCTTATCCCTATGTGTCCGCTAGTACTCATCTACAGCTTTCTTGAGATTGTTCATTGCCTCCTGCAGCACCTCAAGTCCGCATCCTACATTCAGCCTCATGTATCCCTCACCGCCAGGGCCAAAGGCTTCTCCGTTGTTCAGTGCCAGCCCCGCTTTATGTATGAAGAGTTCTACAAGCTGCTGCTGGTTCACGCATCCGAACAGCTTGCGTGAGAGATCCCTGCAATCCAGCCATACAAGGAATGAGCTCATAGGTCTTACCGGCTTTATAAGTCCGCCCAAATCCGTTTTGCAGAAATTCTCTACAAATACAATATTTCCCTCAATGTAATCCAGCATTTTCATTCTCCAGTCATTGCCTTTTGTGTACGCTGCAATTGCTCCAAGTGTGGCAAAAATTGTTGGACTGCACAATTCATTTACGCTTAACCATTTATAGAATGGAACCCTTATCTCTTCGTTTGGAACAACTGCGAACGAACTTACTATACCCGCCATATTGAAGGTCTTTGAAGGGGCTCCAAAGGTTATGCTTATCTGGGCAGCCTCCTTACTAACACTTGCAAACGGAATATGTTCAGATCCAAACAGCGGCATATCTGCATGAATCTCATCAGAGATTACAAGAATATTGTGCTGGTGGCATATTGCAGCCAGTTCTGTAAGGGTCTCCCTGTCCCAGACAATACCTCCAGGGTTGTGTGGGTTGCTCAAGATCAGAAGCTTGCATTCACCGGTGCTGCAAATCTCCTTAAGGTGCTGAAAGTCCATCCTGTATCCGTTTTCCGTTTTTATCAGCGGATTGAATACAAGTTTTCTTCCGTTCCCTTTTGGTACATTCATAAATGGAGGGTAGATAGGGGGCTGGACAATTACTCCGTCACCCTCTTTGGTGAAATAATTCACTACATAGCCGATACCCTTTACAATGCCGGGGATAAAGGTGAGCCAATCCTGCTCCACTTCCCATTTCTGCACCTGTTTAAGCCATTGGACCAAGGTTGGGTAAAAATTGTCGGGAATAACATTATAGCCATAAACTCCACCGTCAATTACTTGTTGGAGGGCTTCCTTTACGCACTGCGGCGTCTCAAAATCCATGTCGGCCACCCACAAGGGGATAAGGCTGCTCTTTCCGAAATATTTCTCAAGGGCATCTGTCTTTACAGAATAGGTCCCTTTTCTCTCGATATGCTTCATTGATTGATTTTCATTGCTCGTGTACGCAAATTTAATCAATCTATTTATTGCAATAAAAAAAACGTGTTCCTTAACCTACATTGGAACACGTTATTTTTTACCTAAAATTAACCTTATTTAAACCTGTAAAAAACATTGCAAAGTTTGTGCCAAGTGCGTGCATTAATAAAAAATAGATAAAAAATTAATCTTTTACATATTTTTACGTCGTTATTTTGGTTTTGGCACGAGGTTTGCAAATGAATTATACAGAATAGTTTTTCATAGATTAAGTTTTAGGTTAAATAATACGCCCGGGTCAGAAACTGATCCGGGCATATTATTTTTATGGCATTGCAGTTGGCGTCAAACCATGTTCTGGGCTTTACTCCAGCACTTCGGCAACTACAAAAGTGCTTCCTCCAATAAAGACAAAGTCCTCCTTTGCAGGGGCAAATCCTTTAATGAATGTTGCAATATCAGTATTCACAGCCTCTCCGGAAAATCCGTAGCCGCCCATTTTCTGTGCAAGCTGCTGTGCAGGGAGGGCCCTGGTCCCTTTTGCGTTTACGTAATAGTAGTGTGCATCTTTAGGAAGATACTCCACAACAGACTCAAGGTCCTTGTCTGCAACCACGCCAAACACCATATAGAACCTGCTGCCTGGATAAAGCGCCTTTCTCTGTACAGCAGTTGCCTCAATCTGTGGTCCCAGGACCTTAAACCCGTGGGAATTGTGTCCGGTATCGCATATCATCAATGGCTCTGTGCTCAAGGTTTCCCATCTGCCCCTCAATCCGGTAATTGCCGCTGCCCTAAAGATGTTCTCCTGCACGCCTTCTGTATTGAATCTCCCATTCAGAACATTGAGTGCAGTACACACCCCCTTCAGGTTCTTCTCCTGACAGGCCCCTTTGAGGTCGAGGTCTCCCTCCATGAGGCTTCTGTACATCTTCCCTGCAGCCTCTGATGTTTCCACAACTTCCTCTGCAAAGAAAATTGGCGCACCAACCTCAGCTGCCTTCTCCCTAAATACATTCTCCACCTCCGCAGAACCCTTCTCGCTCACCACAACCGGTATGCCCGGCTTGATGATGCCGGCCTTCTCTGCTGCAACTTCAGGCAAGGTGAATCCCAAATGCTCACAGTGGTCAAGTCCTATATTGGTGATTACGCAAAGTTCAGGGGCAATTATATTGGTAGAATCCAGTCTTCCTCCAAGGCCACACTCAATTATAGCAATATCCACATGCTCGTGAGCAAAATAAGCAAACGCCAGAGCTGTGGTAATCTCAAAGAAACTTGCTCCAAGCTCCGTAAACTTCTCCTTGTACTGCTGCAAAAAATTGTACACGAACTCCTGTGGAACCATCTTGCCGTTCACCTTCATCCTCTCCCTGAAATCAACCAGATGAGGCGAGGTGTACAGCCCTACCTTATAGTTCTTCTGCAGTGCCGCAGCCAGCATATGGCTGGTAGAGCCCTTGCCGTTGGTTCCCGCCACATGTATTGTCCTGAAACTCCTGTGCGGATGTCCCAGCAATTCATCCAGAGCCTGCATAGTCTCTATGCCGGGTTTATAGGCAACCTTTCCCACCTTCTGGTAAGATGGGAAACGGTTGAAAATGAATTCTATTTCCTGTTGGTATTCCTGTTGTGTCATCTGGCCTATTTACAGTACTTGTCCAACCAGCCGAAGAACTCCCTGTTCCAGTGGATAGAGTTCTGTGGTTTGAGGATCCAGTGGTTCTCCTCTGGGAAAAGGAGAAGCTTGCTCTCTACGCCCATCATTCTTGCGGCGTTGAATGCAGCCATACCCTGGTCTACTGGAACGCGGTAGTCCATCTCGCCGTGGGTGATAAGGATAGGGGTGTTCCAGTTCTTTATGAGTTTGTGGGCAGAGTTGCCGTAGTGGCGTTTCGCAGTTGGGTTCTCATCCCATGGTGCGCCGCCGTTGTCCCAGGTTGGGAACCACATCTCCTCGGTCATCATGTACATGTGCTCCTGGTTGAAGATGCCGGCATGAGCAATAAGGGCAGAGAATCTGTTCTGGTGGATACCTGCAAGGTAATATACAGACCAGCCGCCGTAGCTTGCACCTGTAGCTGCAACTTTGCCTACGTAAGGCTCTTTCTTCATGTTGTCAACAGCAGTAAGGTAATCCTGCATGTTAAGGCCAATGTAGTCACCGGAGATTTGCTCGCACCAAGGCTGGCCGAAAGCGGTTGTACCCCTTCTGTTAGGAAGGATTACAATGTAGCCCTGGGATGCCATTAGCCTGTAGTTCCATCTTGTAGAGAAGCCCTGGCTGATGGTGCCCTGAGGGCCGCCAAGACACATCAGGATTGCAGGGTATTTCTTGGTCTTGTCGAAATGAGGAGGATAAAGGATCCAGGTGTGCATCTTTTTGCCGTCAACTGTGGTCATCCATCTCTGCTCAACAAGCGGCTCGTCAAGTTCCTCCAAAGTTGCCTTGTTCTCTGCAGTAAGTTCTGCAAATTCGCCGGTCATTGGGTTTACAGCTACAATCTCTGCAGGACGCATCATGCATGTATTGGTGGTGATAAGCTGTTTAACCTCGCCAATCTCATCAGCTACGATTGAAACGCCGCCAAAATCAAACAAAGCCTCTGAAGAGGTGATTCTTCTTATGCCGTTTCCGTAAGAAACAGGAAGAGAACCTGTAGCCTCATTGCCCTCAATTGGAAGGCCAACAACCTTGTTTACATCCACAACAAACAATGCTGTAAGGGCATTCACGCAAGAGTTGAAGTAGATCTTGTCTGATTTAGGTGCCCAGGTGATAGCCTCAACATTGTATTTGTAGTCTGTAGTAAGCTCTTTCATGAACGGACGGAAGTCCTTGCTGTTCAAGTTTGCAAGAACCTTGTCCATATCGGCAACAAAAAGCCTTCTCTTGTCTGCCTCGTAGCCGTTGCGCTCCATGCTTATGAATGCAAGCTGTTTGCCGTCTGGAGAGAAAAGAGGCTCTGTGTCATAGCCCATCATCCCTGCTGTAAGGTTCTGGGTAGCGCCGGTCTCTACATTGTAAAGGTAGATGTCTGTGTTTGTTGAGAATGCATAGTCCCTGCCTGCAAGCTTTCTGCATGAATATGCAATGTATTTTCCGTCCGGACTCCATGAAAGCTGCTCAAGGCCTCCGAAAGGAAGAGTTGGAAGCTCAAATTTTGCAGTCTCTGTCTCCGGGTTTGCAGTGTCGCCTGCAAGGATGTCTGCAGCTGCACCAACCTTGCCTGAAGCAAAGTCAGCAACATAAGTGTGAGGAATCTCCTCAACAAAATGATCCCAGTGGCGGTACATCAAGTCTGTATATGTTCTTCCCGACGATTTGTCCAAATCAGGGTATACATCGGTAGGTTTTACAGCAGCCTTCACGCTCTTGATGAACATGATCTTGTCGCCTGCAGGAGAAAGCTCAAAGCCCTCCATTCCCTCTGCGCCAGCAACTTCAGACTCGGTAAGTTTGCCAGCCTCAAGAGTTGCAGTGTAAAGTTTGCCGCCTCTCATGTATACAATCTGGCTGTCGCTGATCCAGCGGGCGTTGGACTCGCTCTTGTGGGTGCTGGTAAGCTTAACGTTCTCTGAACCGTCAACGTTCATAAGGTAAAGCTCCCTGTTGCCCTTGTTCTGCCCAATGCTGGTGTATGTTACACCGTAAAGGATTTTAGAACCGTCGGGAGAAAGTTGAGGGTCACTCACCTTGCCCAGCTGGTGCATGATTTCAGGGGTAAAGTGGCCATTCTCCACTTTAATGTCCTGTTTGGTAATTATTGGCTCGCTGGTATCTGAACCGCCGCAGCCACAAAGGGCAGCTGCCATAATCATAACTGGTATAAAATGTCTTTTCATATTAGGTTTTGTTATTTTACTAGATCATATCCAAGGTCAAATCCTTTCTCTGTAGCCGGACGTCCATTTTTCATCCATTTAGGCATAGGGGCCCCTTTCAAGTAGTGATCAAAGAACTGTGAAAGTCTGATGCTCAAGTCTTTTGCATTTCTTCTCTCGGTAAGGTTATGCTCTTCGTTGTTGTACTGAAGCATCCATGCAATCTTGCCGCAGCGGCGCAATGCAGTGAAGAACTCAATTCCCTGATACCATGGAACTGCTCCGTCCTTGTCGTTGTGCATGATAAGTACCGGAGTGGTTACGTTAGGCACAAAGAATAGAGGCGAGTTCTCGTAATACAAGTCAAATCCGCTCCAAAGGTCCTTGCCTATACGGCTCTGGCCCTGCTCATACTGTACCTGACGGGTGATTCCGCTGCCCCAGCGGATGCCGCCGTAGGCACTGGTCATGTTTGATACAGGCGCTCCTGAACCTGCAGCCTTGAACTTGCTGGTCTGGGTAATCATGTAGGCAACCTGGTATCCGCCCCAGCTCTGTCCCTGGATAGCCATGTTCTCTCCGTCAATCCATGGGTATGTCTTCTCAAGCATCTCTACGCCCGGCATGATTGAACGCATTGCGCTCTGTCCAGGGTGTCCGTCCTTGTAATAGATGTCGGGAACAAAAACTACATATCCGTTGCTTGTGAAGAATGGGATGTTGATGATAGAACGGCTAGGAGCAGGGGTACGTGGGCTGTAAAGTGTCTCCGAGTTCTTCTCGTAGAAGTAGATCATTACAGGGTATTTCTTTGTAGAGTCAAAATCCTCTGGCTTGAACAGCATTCCCTCGCAGAAGATGTTGTCTGCAGTCTGCCAGTTTACAAGCTCAACTGTACCCCAGTTGTAATCCCTCTGTTGAGGGTTGATGTCTGTAATCTGCTTCTGTGTCTTGAAGTTGTCGGCAGTGGCATATGCATTGTTGCCATCTTCAAAGTTGCCCCTTGCAAATATGTACATGGCTTTTTTGCCTTTGCCAGGTTTAGAATATGCAAGGTTCTTGTAAGTGTAAGGGCCTTCAACAAGCTTGCTCATAGAGCCCTTTTTCTTTTTGGCATCCTTAACGGCGTAACCTGTCTCTTTGCTCTTGAAGTTGAAAGTTGAGAAGTAAAGCGGAGTGCCTGGCTTTATCTCCCTTACGCCTGCCAATGGACTGTATTGGATATCCTCATCCTCAATCACCTGCTCTATGGTAAGGCGGGTATTGTTGTTGCGGCCGTAGCTTTCAGTGAACATTTTAGGTGCAGCGGCCCCTTTAGGGTCAAACTGCCAGTAGTCATATCTGTCATTGATAAGGAATGAACTGTTGTCTGTAAACCATACAACTTTTCCGTAAGGGCCGGCAAGGCTTGGAACATCGTGGTCCTCATCATGGAAAGCAACTCCTAGAGCGCTGGTAAGGTCCTTGATCTCTCCTGTTGCCATAGTGTACTGGAACCACTGTTTTGCAATCTTGTCGTAGAATACAACCCACTCTCCATTTGGAGATGTTGACATTGCGCCAAAGCATGCCTTCTCCTTAACGAGTTTTCTCTCGCCTGTCTTTACGTTTAAAAGATATACATCTGTAAAGCGGCTGTAGTCCCACTGGCTCTGGATCCTGTAGGCCTTGTCGTTGCCAATAAGTGCCCAGTCTGCCATTTTCTTGTTAGGGATGTTCATTACAGGCACATCAAGGTCTCCAAGCTGTACAAAATCATCTGTAAAGGATGTGCTGATATATGCAGTATATGCCTGTTTCAGGTCTCTTCCCCTTCTCAACAGCTGTACTGGCTGAAGATAGTCATCATGCCAAGACCAGATGTCAAGTTCCGGCTGCTCAAACTCTACAAGCGAAGTGTCTTTCTCAAGCGGTTTTGGAGCAGTGCCAAAGAACAGTCTTCCGCCATCCTCGCTGAAGCCCAATGCGCCGTTCTCGCTCACAATCCAACCCTCCTTCAACCCTTTCATCTTGTTATTTGCAGCAGATTTCAAGTCTCCCGACAGAATATTGTAGAAGTACACCTCAATATCTTTCTTGGCAGCCTTGGCGGTGTCTGTATTTGCATAGAATGCCATAGTGTTCACCTTGCTGAATACAGGAAGCTTGAATTTTGAACCTTTAGGACCGCTCAACACCTCTTTGCTCTCGCCTGTAGCTGTGGTATAAAGCATAAGGGCAGGAAGGGTTACGGTGTCTTTCTTTTCTGGCTCAACAATGTATGCAAGAAGGTCTCCCTCCTTGTTGAACTTGTATGACGATACATTCTTGATGGTGTCAATTGCTCCTGTTGCAATGTTCATTACAAACAGCTCTTTCGCAGGGGCCTTTTTAGGGGCTGGCTTGCCTTGCGGCTTCTCCTCCTTCTTGTCTGCCTTACCCTCTTTTGCTGCAGGCTTCTCTTTTTCAGGGGTAAGCTCAAAAGCTATGTGGGAATGCAGCTTGTCGGGAGTATTATGAGACTTGTAGTTGGCAAACTTCTGGATTTCTCCTGTTGTTACATCAATGATTGCCAAAGTATCTTTTGGCATGTCATCCTTTTTGGCTTTCTTTATTTTAGCCTGTCTGGTCTGGCTGAAAAGAGGCTTGATCTGTGCCACAACCTTCTTGCCGTCCTGGCTCAAGACAGCGCGGGTTGCCCTTGGAACCTCAATTTTCTTTTCTGTGCGGATGTTCTCAATTACAAGCAGTACATCGCCCTCGCCAGGAGAGACAGTATACATAAGGATATCTCCGTTCTGTGGGAGAGAAATGCCCTTGAGGCTCTTCCATGAATCATACACGGAATGGTCCATTGCAGGCTTCTGTGCGGAGACTGACAATGCGGTGAAAAGCAGTGCCAGCGCTAGTGTTAATCTCTTCATATTTGTGCAATTAAATTAATTTTTCAATGTATGTTAATATTGGTTGGTAAAAATACACTATATTTGCGAGTTCGCAAAGAAAAAGAATTGTTAACTAAAAACACATATTAAAGGTATGACTTATACTCACGAGGTTCAACACATGTGTGTTGTAAAAAAAGGTCCTAACCACGGACCAGCACCTATTCCTGAGGAGGGAAAATGGGTAAGAAGCAAAGAGATTAAAGACATTTCAGGTCTTACTCACGGTATTGGCTGGTGTGCTCCACAGCAGGGCGCATGCAAACTTACCCTTAACGTTAAAGAGGGTATCATCCAGGAGGCTTTGATTGAGACTATCGGATGTTCAGGTATGACTCACTCAGCTGCTATGGCTGCTGAGATTCTTGCAGGCAAGACTCTTCTTGAGGCTTTGAACACAGACTTGGTTTGTGACGCTATCAACACTGCAATGAGAGAGCTTTTCCTACAGATTGTTTACGGACGTACTCAGTCTGCATTCTCAGAGGGTGGCCTTCAGATTGGTGCAGGTCTTGAGGATTTGGGTAAAGGTCTTAGAAGCCAGGTAGGTACAATGTTCTCAACCAACGCTAAAGGTGTTAGATACCTTGAGATGGCTGAGGGTTACTGTACAAGAATGGCTCTTGACAAAGATGACCAGGTAATTGGATACGAGTTTGTTCACATGGGCAAATTCATGGAGGAGATTAAGAAAGGTACTGACGCTAACGAGGCTTTGAAGAAAGTAACCGGTACTTATGGCCGTTTCACTGCTGAGCAAGGTGCTGTAAAACACATTGACCCACGTAACGAATAAGGAGGAAAGGAAAATGGCTATTAGAGAAGTAAAATTTGAGAGTCAAGACCGTAGAATGCCGCAGATTCTTGCTGCATTGAACGCTAACGGCATTAAAAGCATAGAGGAGGCTAACGAGATCTGCGAGCAGTATGGCCTTGATCCATACAAAACTTGCGAGGAGACCCAGCCAATCTGTTTTGAGAACGCAAAATGGGCTTACGTAGTAGGTGCAGCTATCGCACTTAAGAAAGGTTGCTCAAACGCTGCTGATGCAGCTGAGGCAATTGGTCTTGGCCTACAGTCATTCTGCGTACCTGGTTCAGTAGCTGATGACCGTAAAGTAGGTATCGGCCACGGTAACCTTGCAGCTCGTCTTCTAAGAGAGGAGACCAAATGTTTCGCTTTCTTGGCAGGTCACGAGTCATTCGCTGCAGCTGAGGGTGCAATCAAAATTGCAGCTAAAGCTGACAAAGTAAGAAAAGAGCCTCTACGCTGTATCCTTAACGGTCTTGGTAAAGATGCTGCTATGATCATCTCAAGAATCAACGGCTTTACTTACTGCCAGACAGAGTTTGACTACGCTACAGGTGAGGTTAAGGTTGTAAACAAGATCGCTTATTCAGACGGTCCTCGCGCAAAAGTTAACTGCTATGGCGCAGACGACGTACGTGAGGGTGTAGCAATCATGCACCTTGAGGGCGTTGACGTATCAATCACCGGTAACTCAACCAACCCAACCCGTTTCCAGCACCCAGTTGCAGGCACTTACAAAAAAGAGTGCATGGAGCTAGGCAAGAAATATTTCTCAGTTGCTTCAGGTGGCGGTACAGGTAGAACCCTTCACCCAGACAACATGGCTGCAGGTCCTGCATCATACGGTATGACCGACACAATGGGCCGTATGCACTCTGACGCACAGTTCGCAGGTTCTTCATCAGTTCCAGCACACGTTG
>CALCHD010000129.1 GCA_937901105.1 uncultured Bacteroidales bacterium
GTAGCCTGCCCTCACAAGTTTTGGAAGGTAAGTCTCCAATGAGTGGTGGGGGAATCCTGCAAGCTCCACATGCTGCGCAGAACCGTTTGCCCGCTTGGTAAGGACAATGCCCAGAACCTTGCTTGCAGTTACGGCGTCATCACCGAATGTCTCATAGAAATCACCTACCCTAAAGAGCAAAAGAGCATCCGGATGTTTGCTCTTTACCTCAAAGTACTGCTTCATCAGCGGGGTCTCAACTATCTTCTTCTTCTCTGTCATATCTTTCGCGTTGGCAATAAGCAAAATTAACATTTTTTTGGTTACTTTTGTAAAAACATACAATCATGAGAAAACTATTCATTTTCGCAGTTGCACTAGCTGCAATGTTCGCCTGTACTTCTAAACAGGATCAGTTCAATGAGGAGGTTAAAGCCATTATGGAGCGCAACAACAACGTTGGCCTTGCTCTAGTAGCAGTAAACAACGGAGAGGTTGTCCTTAACGAGACTTACGGCGTAAAAAATATTGAGACCGGAGAGCCTATTGCAAAAGACGACATCTTCCGCATTGCTTCAATTTCAAAATCATTCTGCGCAACTGCAGTCATGCAGCTTGTTGAGCAGGGCAAACTTAGCCTTGATCAGGACGTTTCTGAGCTTGTAGGCTTTGAGGTAAGAAACCCTAACTTCCCAGACAAGGTTATTACCGTTAAAATGCTCCTTTCACACACTGCCAGCATGAGCGACGCAAACGGCTATTTCACACTTAACGCAATCAATCCAGACTCATCTGCTACCTGGAAACAGGCTTGGAACAGCTACGCTCCTGAGACAGGTTACGAGTATTGCAACCTTGGCTACAACACCCTTGGTACCATTGTTGAGCGCGTGAGCGGCGAGAGATATGACCAGTATATCGTTAACCACATCCTTAACCCTATTGGAGTTTACGGCGGATATGAGGTATTGAGCCTTGATTCAACCAAATTCGTGAACATCTACACTTGGGACGGCGAGAAAAACGAGTACATCCACAAACCTGCTGCATACGCAAAAAGAGCTGACGAGATTGCAAACTACGTATTTGGCCAGAGCACTCCAGTATTCTCACCTACCGGCGGACTCAAGATATCTGCACAGGACCTTGCACAGGTTATGAAGATGCACATGAACTTGGGTACAGCAGAAAACGGCACCCAGATCATCTCTAAAGAAAGTGCAGAGGCAATGCAGTCTATTATTGCCCCTAAAACCGATGAGGGTGATGCATACGGTTTTGCTATCAGAACCTCAAACCAGCTTTTGGACGGCCACACCATGATTGGCCATACCGGCAGCGCATACGGTGTATACACTTCAATGTTCTGGGACAAGGACAGGAACTTTGGCTTTGTAGTTATGACAAACGGCTGCAACGGCAGATACGACAACAATTTTATGGCAATCCACAGAGAGTGTGTGGCTGCTATGCACAAATATTTTGTAGCTGAGTAAATTGGAAACTAGGAAAAAGGCACTGATAATAACCTATTATTGGCCGCCAAGCGGCGGTTCCGGCGTACAGAGATGGCTCAAGTTTGCCAAATATCTTCCTCTGTACGGCTGGGAACCGGTAATCTACACCCCGGAGAACCCCGAGGCAAATACCGAGGACCCCTCACTTGCCAAGGATATAGCACCGGGAACAGTGGTGATAAAGAGGAAAATCTGGGAGCCCTACAGCATTTTCAAAATGCTATCAAGGAAGAAGGATATCTCTTCAGACGGCGGCAAGCATATAAAGGCCAATCTCATTGGCTCTGAAAACAAATCCCTCTCACATAGGCTCTCGCTTTTTGTGAGGGGTAACTTCTTTATACCCGATCCACGCAGGTTCTGGATCCGCCCGAGTGTGAAGTTCCTTTCCAAGTACGTGAAAGAGAACCATATAGATGTGATCATAAGCACCGGTCCGCCACACTCCATGCACCTTATTGCAAAAGGAGTAAAAGAGGCAACCGGGGTACGCTGGATTGCAGACTTCAGGGATCCGTGGACAGAGATCTTCTACTTCAAGCACCTGAATCTCACCAAGTGGGCCTACAGGCGCCACCGCAACCTTGAGCAGAGCGTGCTTGACAGCGCAGATGTGGTGGTAACT
>CALCHD010000130.1 GCA_937901105.1 uncultured Bacteroidales bacterium
CCTCGCTGCGGCGGTCCTGGTAGGCAGCCACCACATCGGTTTCCGGGTTTTCATCCAGAATCTCCACCATGTCCCGGACGATTTCGGGTCGCTGCTGCAGGTCCGCGTCAATCAGAGAGATGTATTCGCCCGAGGCGTGCTGCAAGCCTGCGTACAGGCCCGCTTCCTTACCGAAATTCCGGGAGAAGGAGACTACCTTCACTGGGCACTCCTGCTTGGCGTGGAGCTTTCGTAAATTGTGGAGAGTGGCATCCTTGCTGCCATCATCAACATACAGCAGGTTTCCCTGTGAAATTTTTCCATCCTTCTCCATGCCGTCCAACAGGGCAGACAATTGGGAAGTTGTCTCATGCAATACCTCCTCCTCGTTATAACAAGGGACCACAATTACAAGTTTAGCGGGTTTCATCATCATTCTTTTTATGTTTGAATACAAAACGTACAAGTAAAAAGTTTACCGGTATGGCAATGGCAAATACCGGAAGCGGTGCAAGCTCATTGCTCAAGCCTAGCCATAGGAAAAGGTTGAGCAGAACCATATGGAGCAGATAATTCACACCATGGGCTCCAGCCATTCCAAAAAGTTTCTTCCATGAGGGCTTGCTCCCAAAAGTGAAATATGAAGTGAGGTAGAAATTTGCCACAAAGCTTGTCACATACCCCAATGTATAGGCAACATTTACATAAATCACCTGCTGAAGCAGCCAGTACAGCACATAATGGAGAGCTGTACAGAATCCCCCTACCAGTCCAAAACGGACAAACTCCCATATTACAGGCTTAATTTTCATCTCCGTCTCTCCTTTCTGAAGGCTTGTCTGTTATCATGCCAGTGCGCGCAAGATACTCTGTGCTCTGCAACATTGAGAAGCAGTACTCCTTAAGCATCCTGAACGTATCATTATCCTCCGCCATGGCAATCTTTCCATCCTGGTAAACATATCTGAACTCCTGCTGTGTCTCGGGAGAGTACACATACAGGGTATTTTCACACCTTGCAGCAATCAGGTTATCTGCAGTATAGGCAATGCAAGGCCTCTGCTCTTTCAACAGGTCTATACCAAAATTGTTCTGGGTATAGCTTATCCCCAGCATTCCAAGCACTGTAGGGCCCACATCAATCTGTCCTCCAAAGTTCTCCACTTTGCCAGGCTCTATGCCGTTTCCAAAGATCATTACAGGCACATGGTTATATGACTGCGGCATCTCGCACTCCGGTGTACCCACAAGCTTTCCATGGTCTCCCATAAGCACGAATATGGTATTGCCGTACCACGGCTGGCTGCTTGCCTGCTCCATAAATTTCCTTATAGACCAGTCTGCATACTCCACAATCTGGTCTTCAATCTTAGCAGACCTTGGCTGGAAATACTCCGGAATAACATAAGGGGGATGGTTGCTTATAGAAAGCAGCGCCGCAAAGAACGGCTTGCCCTGTGCAGCCCTCTCATTAAGTACAGGCAACGCAAACTCATACAAATAGTCATCCTGTACACCAAAATGGTTTGCAATCTTCTCTTCCGGATAGTTCTCCTCCGCGTATATCTCGTCAAATCCGTTGGTGCGGAAGAATGCGTTCATATTGTCATACTGGCTCTCGTGTGTCATGAAGAACATGTTGTGGTATCCGTTCTCCTTAAGAACTGTCGGGAAGCCGCTATATACCGGAATGACACTTCCCTTCATGGCATTGCGCTTCATGATTGTAGGGAATGAATACAATGTGGAGTACATTCCATGGTTGGTGTGGATTCCTGCAGAGTAGATATTGTCAAACACAAGTGACTGGGTGTACAGACTATCGAGAAATGGTGTAAGTCCGCCCTGGTGTCCGTATGCCCCCATAAGGCTGGCGCTCATTGATTCCATG
>CALCHD010000131.1 GCA_937901105.1 uncultured Bacteroidales bacterium
CTCCGGCTCAAAATAGCCCTGACGCACAATCTGGTCCATCTTGTCAAACAGCGCCTTGCCCGCATACTCTTTGCCCTGTATGTTAAGAGACTTGAAAGAGCCGTCCTCGTTCAACGGCACCGAACCGTGGTAAAGGAGATTTGAGTTCCTTACCAGATAAAGCGCTCCATGAGAATAAAGCAGCTGCATATGTTTGGCCATATGGGCACTGTGCACAAAATTGTGGGTAAGCTTGTCTACCACCACTTTCTCTTCAGGGGTAAGTTCGTATGGATTTGCAGGATCTATTGTAGGGAAATGCTTGTCCCTCAAAGGATACTCCTTGCCCTCAATCACAACCGTACCCTTTTCATAGTCTATCATATGAAGCAGATTCCTGTCATCCATGCCATACTCCGGCCTTCTCTTTATAATCTCATGCTCCAGCTTGAACTGGATAATGGTTATAGCCTTGTGCATCTGGGCAACCAGCCTTGCCTGTTTAGGATTAAGGCCTTCTGCATCAGACCCTTTTGGTCTGAAGATAGTACAAGGATCATCACCGTACACATCCATTGCAAAGGTTACCAGAGGAAGAAGATTTATACCATACCCCTCCTCCAGAATCTTAAAGTTTGCATATCTGGAGCACATTCTCACAACATTTGCAATGCATGCCTTATTTCCTGCCGCTGCGCCCATCCATACCAGGTCATGGTTGCCCCACTGGATATCCCAGTCGTGGTAGTTCTCAAGAATATCAAGGATGATATGCGCACCCGGTCCCCTGTCATAAATGTCGCCTATAATGTGCAGAGAGTCTATTGTAAGCCTCTGGATAAGATTACATATGGCAATGATGAAATGGTCTGCCCTGCCGGTAGAGATGATTGTCTCCACAATGGCAGTTATATAGTCATGCTTGTTGGCCTCGCCGCTCTTTGACTCATGCAGCAGCTCCTGGATAATGTACTCGTACTCTGTAGGCATTGCCCTGCGCACCTTTGACCTTGTGTACTTTGTAGAGACATTGGAGCACACCCTCACAAGCCTCATTAGAATAACCTTGTACCACTCATGAAGGGCCTTCTCCTTCTCGCGCCCTTTTATAATCTTGAGCTTCTCCTCCGGATAATAGATAAGGGTACACAATTCGCTCTTTTCCGCCTCCCTCAAAGAGTGGCCGAAAATATCCTCAACTTTTCTTTTTATAACTCCAGACGCATTCTTGAGCACATGTTGGAAAGCCTCATGCTCACCGTGAAGGTCTGTAACAAAATGCTCTGTACCTTTTGGCAGGTTGAGAATTGCCTCAAGGTTTATGATCTCTGTACTGGCAGCCTGTATTGTAGGAAAGCTCTTTGCCAGCAGCTGCAGATATTTCAGGTCCCTTTTCATTTTAAAATGCAGGTTATGATATTACTTTTTCAATTGTTTCAAAATCTCCTCAACACCCCTTTCAAGCTGCGGATCCTTGCCGTCTATCCTGTCCTTGAAGGTATTCTTCACATAAATGTCGGGAGCAACGCCAGTTGCCTCCAGGTCCTTGCCGTCCAATGAATAGCAGCCCCATCCGGGAAGACGGAGATAAGTGCCGTCAATAAGGCCAGATCCTGTAGTAAAGATAATCCAGCGGTAAGTCTCTGTTCCCACTATTGTAGCAAGCCCCAAAGTCTTGATTCCATTGGATGTAACCTCCGCGTCACTCAAGCTCCTCTCATTTACAAGGACAACTATAGGCATGTTGCCAGGAGTTACATTGGGGTGGGAGTTGGCCACATTGTCCCTGAACGCCCAGTTGTAGTGGGCCTTCTGGCCAAGGAAGTCAAGCACCTCCTTGTGCACGTTTCCGCCATTGTTGAATCTCAAGTCAAGAATGATTCCTTTCTTGCCTACTGTTCTGGTGTGCATGTCTTTAAGGAAGTTCATAAGCTCCTCTGCCCCCATATCCCTCATATGGGTATATGCAATCTGCCCTTTACCAAGCTTGTCTACCATAGCCCTGTTGGTCTCTTCCCACTCCTCATAAAGGAGATTCTTCATCTGGGCAAAGGATATTGTATGCACCTTAACGTCAAACTCCTTCCCTTTTCTGCTGAAGGTAAGCTTCAGTTCAGACATATCAACTGCAGAGCTGAACCAGCTCTCCCTGTTTGTACCTGCCATTACCCTCTCTCCGTTAACGGCCATAAGGATGTCGCCCTTACGGATATCTGTGTCCACATTGTGTACAGGTGAACCTGCCACACATCTTTCAACCATATAAGGATTTGAGCTGCTCCATACTATGCCGGTCTCAAAAGTTTTTGCCTTTGTAAGAGGCTGCGGCTGGTCTGCACCCTGTGTGCGGAATCCCAGATGTGAAGAGTTGAGCTCACCAAGCATATCGTTGAACAGCGTGCTCAAGTTGTCCCTGTTTCTCACATAAGGCAAGAACTGCGCATAATACTCTTTTTTGGCTTTCCAGTCTGTGCCATGGAAATTCACGTCATAGAAATTCTGGTCCATAAGCCCCCATGCCTCATAGAACATCTGCTCAAACTCATCCATAATGTTCTTCTCCACAGACTTCTTCACGGTCATCTTCACCCCTCTCATCTGGTTGAGGTCTATTTTATAGATGTCTGCACCGCTCACTGCATAAAGGTCCTTGTCTGAAGATATGAATGTGCCTCTCCTTACATCCTTAATGACCTTCACCTCTGCAAACGGATCTGAAAGCTCCAGTGCATACACTTTATCCCTTGCAGAACACAACATCCACTCCTTGTCCTTTGCCTTGAATGCGTACAAGCTGAATCCTCCTTCAAACGGAGCCTTCTCCAATCTGCTGTAGATATTATTGAAATCTATCTTTGTCTCTTTTGCCTGCGGCTTCTTGCCCTCTTTTCCGGCATCTTTCTTCACCTCTTTCTTGCCGTCCTTCTTCTCATCCTTTTTCTCTGCAGGAGCAGGCTCCTCTTCAAAAAGCTTGTCATAGATATCAGAAAGGAACGGTTTTGTATTGTAGTCAAGCAAAGGGAGCCTGTATACGCTTCTGTTGCCGGCACCTCCTCTAGGGAATGAGGTTCCGTAAAGGTTTGCTATGAAATACATGTATTTTCCGTCGGGAGTAAAACAAGGAGCCCCCTCTGTGCTGGCTGATGCTGTAAGGTTGTGCAGCTTCTTGTCCTTGAACGAGTAGATGAAGATGTCACCCTCAAAAAGATTAACTGCCTCAAATGCAAGATAGGCATCATCATATGAGAAATTAAGCGTATATCTGGCATATGACCAGAACTGCGCATCTGCGAGCTTCTCAACTTTGCCGTCCTCCAGGGTGATTGCCATTACAGACTTGTTTCCGTTTACAAATGCAATCTTGTCCTTTTTGTGCGACATCTTCAGGTTCTTCACATTGCAATCATCCTTATAAAGGAGCTGCTCCTTCATTGAACCGTCTGCCTTAATCTTGTAAAGGGCTGCAAACCCCTTGTCTGTCCTGGTATAGTAGACTGTATTGTTGTCAGCACCCCACACAAGCTCATCAACACGCTCATTGGCAGGTGTCTGAAGCGGATGCTGGTACTTTCCTTTTGCATCAGTAACATACAGCAGTCCTCTGATTGCCAAAGCAAACTTCTTTCCGTCTGGAGAAACGGCCACGCGGCTTGGAGCCACATCCTTGAAGCTGCGCATAATCTCCACATTATTGTCAGCTACAGCAATCTGCGGAACTGTAACCTTGCCGGTTGCAAGATCCATGTAATGAATCTTGTACTCAAGTATAAACACCATTGCATTGCCGTTGAAGCTCACTGCAGGATACTGTACAGACTGTGTGTACTGCGTAAGCTGCTGCGCCTTGCCAGAAGGGCTGTACTTTACAATGTTTGACTCCTTGTTGAACTCATCTGTCACATAGTACAGGTTGCCGTTCTTGTCAACCATTGGCCATGTATCTTTTCCAATGTATGAAGTAAGCTCCTTATAGCTCTTCTTTGAAGGGTTCCAGCTCTTGATGTTTGGGTTATGGTCACCTACATACCTTTTTCTTGTAGGGAAATTGATGCTCTCGGTAGACTCATTGAAATAGAGCTCTCCAGTTGCAGGGTTCTCCGCAACATTCACAATTGTATTGAAATAGTTCTCAAACAGCCTTACAGGAGTTCCGCCAGATACAGATACCTTGTAAGTGGTTCTGTTGTTGGCCCTGTTGCTCTCAAAATATACATACTTTGAATCGGCGCTCCATCCGCTGGGAATATCATTTCCCTCATGCCATGTAAGCCTCTTCACCTCGCCTCCATTTACAGGAACAATATATACATCATTGTTCCCCTGAACGTTGGATGCAAACGCCACCCACTTGCCGCAAGGGGAAACTTTAGGGTTTGTCTCACCGGCACCCATTGAAACAAGTCTCATTGCAAGGCCGCCCTGGGATGAAACTTTGAATATGTCACCGTCATACGAGAAATATATATCCTTTCCATCTGGAGAAAGTGACGGATTGTATGGGAAATGGAGAGTCTCCGCCATTACAGCAACCGGCAACAGCAGAAACAGTAGTGAAAACAGTCTTTTCATTATTCAGAGTTTAAGTTTAAGACTCTAAAGTTAGCAATTTTTTTGCAACTGCGCTCAACCAGATGGTCCTTACCGCCAGATGGGCCATATATCCCACCCAAAGAGACTGTACTCCAAGCGGTTCCTTGAGGAAAAACCAGCAAATATAAAATGCCGCCACAGCGCAGAACATGGAATTCCTTATAGGCCTGGTGGCAGTTGCGCCAATGAAGATTCCGTCCCAGGTA
>CALCHD010000132.1 GCA_937901105.1 uncultured Bacteroidales bacterium
AGGACCCTCTGATTAACAGTCAGATGCTCTAACCAACTGAGCTATTCGGGAATTTTGTTGTGCTATCCGTTGTTTCGTTTAGCGAGTGCAAATGTAGGGCAAATTTTCTTATCCTCCAAATTTTTTAGCAAAAAAATGCAAAAAATTTTAACTTTGTCATACTTAAGCAATGCAAATGACTATGGATTTAACCCTTATCCCTTCACTTATACAAGAGTTACTTATTAAGAATGAGAGTTTTACGCTTCCAGGAACTGGCAGATTCACTATTGTGGCCACTCCTGCAGCATTTTTGGAGGGAAGCAGGGGAATTTTGCCCCCAGGCAAGAAACTTGTGTTTGAGCAAGGGGATTTTCAGGGTGATTTTTCTCCATGGCAGAATGAATTGCAGGGTGCAGTCAAGGAATCTTTGGCTGAAAGCGGCAAATTTGAGTTGCCGGGATTCGGTATCTTTACAGATGAGGGGGAGGGCAGAATCTCTTTTGAGGTCTCTCCTGAATTTGATTTTGCTCCCGACAGCTTCTCTCTTGAGGCAATCGCCCTTGACGTTATGGATCCTGTGCCGGTGCAGCAACCGGTGCCGGAACCTGTGGTGGAGCAGGAGGAGCAGCAGGAACCTGATGCAGAACAAAACATAGTAGAGCTTGTGGAAGAGGTGCAGCCACAGGTAGAGCCTGCCCCTGAAAAGCACGATGTTGCGCATAATGCCGTTCAGAAGCAGAAGTGGATTCTGTGGTGTGCAATGGCACTCATAGCGCTGCTTATTATTGTCCTTTTTGCCCTTTTGTTCAGGGAATCTTTGGCAGAAGCGCTGAAGAGCCTGCTTTATTCCAAAGAGGAGCTTGACATAATAAGGCAGTGGCAGGCGCAGTAGCCTTTATCCAATTGCTTTCCTTATTCTTCACCCCAGTTGAAAATCTTCAGCCCGAATGTGCTGGCCATGGCTATGGCGTGCTCGGTAATCTGTGATTTTACCCCCTCATATACGGCCCATCCCTTGTGTGCCGAGAAGCAGTATATCTGTACCGGCAGGCCTGTGGCAGTAGGATCCATATGCCTTACCATTGTGAGTATGGTGTTGTTGATCCCTTTGTGCTTGTGTATATAGGTAGCCATATAGATTCTGTAAAGTTCCAGATTTGTGCCCTTCATTGCACCGTCACGGCTGATATCGGTACAGATGACGGTTTTAATGCCAAGTTTCTCTACCGAGCTTCTGCAGTTCGTCGGGAGTACAGAAATGGACATAGTCCATGTCCATGTTTATGTTGATGGTCATTCTGCGGCCTCCGCTCTCGTCCATCCCCCTCCAGTTCTGGAAAGAGCTGGTTACAAGTGAATATGTTGGCACGGTAACGATAGTGTTGTCAAAGTTCTGCACCTTTACTGTAATCAGGGAGATGTCAATCACATTGCCGTTGGCTGGCGTTCCCGGAACCACAATCCAGTCGCCTATGCGTACCATATCGTTGGAACTCAACTGTATACCCGATACAAATCCAAGAAGGGTGTCTTTGAAGATGAAGGAGATTACAGCAGCAACTGCTCCAAGGCCGGTGAGGAGCTTGGCGGGGGATTTGTCCAGAAGAATGGAAACAATTATGATTCCGCCCACAAAATATACTATTATGCGGGTAATCTGCTCTATCCCCTTAAGAGGAGCCTTCTTGTAGGCGGTCTTTCCTTTAAAGAGGCCGTAGGTAAAGATTATCAGATCATTGAGAATGGCCATGAACATTACGGTTATGGCTGTTGCATCAAGTCTCATTATGAGGGAGAGCAGTTTTGTCTCCTTGGTAAATAAAAGTGGGGCGGCTATGATTGTTCCAAGCAGTATGGCCAGCACACCCACTTTCCACCACATATGTTTTAATTTTCCCAGCATTGCGGTTCACGTTTGAGATTTATCCTTTAAACAATGCATTGCCCAATTTGTTATTGAGAAAAAACTGATTGCCATGAACAAGAAACAGCTGGTGAAGAGAGTTTCACAGAAGACAGGACTTACATTAACGGAGAGCAATGAGTTCTTGAACTCGGTACTGGATACAATATCAGACACATTGAAAAATAAGGAGGATGTGTTCTTGAGGGGGTTCGGGTCATTTATGGTAAAGGAGAGGAAGCCAAGGCGTACAATGAGCCTCAATACCCGCAAGATGATTACAATCCCAGGAAAGAAGGTGGTGAAGTTCAGGACGCAGATTCTGTAAAGAGTGCAAAGAGTGGTGATTGCCACTCTTTTGTATTTAAAAATCACTATATTTGTAAGGACGGTTCTGCCGCCATTTCAAAAATTACGGTTATGGAGAGAAAGACAATCCTTATACTTGTGCTGGTATTGTTGGCTGCCGGTGACCTCTGTGCCCAGAGGATGAGCAGGAAGGAGGAGCTTGCCGCCCTTAAGAAGGCCTATGCGGAAGCAATTGCCCGTACAGAAAGCCTTAATGCAGAACTTGCAGCCCAGGTGGCGTCAATGGATTCCCTAATGGAGGCATCATCGCAAACCCAAGCCTTGAGGCTGGAGAATGCGGAGCTGAAGGCACAGGTGGCAGAGTTTGCCACAAACCTTGATGAGCAAAAGAAGAAAAATGCACTGTCGGGAGGAACAATCCCTGTAGCCATTTTCTTTGAAGTGGGAAAAACATCCATTGGGGCAAAAGAGGTGGTTAACCTTACCTTCTTTGTGGAAAATTCCCTCAAGCTTAATCCCGACAAATCATTTACAGTATACGGCATCCAAAATGACCTTGCTCCACAGCGGGTGGAATATATCTGCAATCTCCTTCATAAAAAATATGGAATAGAAAAGGCCAGGATCATAAACGGTGGGATGCTTGGCAAAGGTGAATATCCTGGGATGAATCTTAATAGAGTAGTAATAATAAAATAGATATGCTAGTACACATTGTAATGTGGCGCTTTAAGGATTTTGCATGTGGCGCCAGCAAAGAGGAGAACCTCAAACAGATGAAACAGCGCCTTGAAGGCCTTGTTGGAGTGGTTCCTGAACTGGTTTCCGCTGAGGTTGGAATAGATTTCAAACATACGGATATGAGCTATGATGCTGTTCTCATAAGCCGCTTCCGCTCTGAGGAAGATCTTGCCGCATACAAAGTTCACCCCGCCCATGTGGAGATAAGCAATTTCTGCAAGCAGTGCAGGGAGAGCAGGGTAGTTTGCGACTACTGGGAGTAGAGTTTTGAATGGAATAATAAAAGTGCCCTTTTAGACAACGTCAAAAAGGGCACTTTTTCAATATAGTTTTAACTTGGATTATCCTACGCAAGCGCCGTTGTCTACAGTCTCGGCTGGGGTGATGAAGCGCATTCTGCCGCTCTCGTCTTTGGCCATAAGGATCATGCCGCGGCTCTCAATGCCCTTGATTTTTCTAGGGGCAAGGTTTGCAAGGATACAGATCTGCTTGCCAACCATCTCCTCTGGAGTGTAGTGCTCGGCAATACCTGAAACGATGGTTCTGGTATCAATTCCTGTGTCAATTGTAAGCTGTAGAAGCTTGTCTGTCTTAGGAACTTTAACTGCCTCAAGAACGGTTGCGGTTCTGATGTCCATCTTCATGAAATCATCAAATGTGCACTCCTCTTTCTGTGGAAGTGGGGCAGGGGTACCTGCAGCCTCTGCAGCAGCAGCCTCGTTGGCAGCTTTTGTAGCGTTGAGCTTGTCTACCTGAGCCTGGATCTCTGCATCCTCAATTTTGGCAAACAACAGCTCGGCAGGGTTCAGCTGGTGGCCGTCAGTAAGGATATTGCCTCCGAACTCGCTCCAGGAGATCTTCTCAAGGTTAAGCATCTTAACAAGTTTCTCTGAAGAGAATGGAAGGAACGGCTCAAATGCTATTGCAAGGTTTGCACAAAGCTGCAATGAGATGTTGAGGATAGTCGCAACCCTCTCCATGTCTGTCTTGGCAAGTTTCCAAGGCTCGGTCTCTGTAAGGTATTTGTTTCCAAGGCGTGCAAGGTTCATTGCATCCTTCAATGCCTCACGGAACTTGTATGTGCTCAAGTTGTGCTCCAAGGATGCCTTGATCTGAGGTATCTCTGCAAGAACCTCCTTGTCTACATCTGCAAGGGCTCCAACTGCAGGAACTTTCCCCTCAAAGTATTTGTGGGTAAGGACAATCGCACGGTTTACGAAGTTTCCGTAGATAGCCACAAGCTCGCTGTTGTTGCGGGTCTGGAAATCTTTCCATGTAAAGTCGTTGTCTTTGGTCTCAGGTGCGTTTGCGCAAAGCACATATCTCAGGACATCCTGTTTGCCAGGGAAATCTACAAGGTACTCGTGCAACCATACAGCCCAGTTGCGTGAGGTTGAGATCTTGTCGCCCTCAAGGTTAAGGAACTCGTTAGCAGGAACGTTCTCCGGAAGGATGAAACCGTCTCCGTGAGCCTTGAGCATAGAAGGGAATACTATACAGTGGAATACGATATTGTCTTTACCAATGAAGTGTACCATCTTGGTATCCTCGCTCTTCCACCATTTCTCCCACTCGTTTGGAAGAAGCTCAATAGTGTTTGAGATGTATCCGATAGGGGCATCAAACCAAACATAAAGCACTTTGCCCTCTGCTCCCTCAACAGGAACAGGAACACCCCAGTCCAAGTCGCGGCTTACCGCTCTTGGCTGAAGTCCGCCGTCAATCCAGCTCTTGCACTGGCCGTAAACGTTGGTTTTCCACTCTTTATGGCCCTCAAGAATCCACTCTTTAAGCCATCCCTCGTACTGGTCCAAAGGCAAGTACCAGTGTTTTGTAGGTTTCTTTACAAGCTCACCGCCACTGATTACAGATTTGGGGTTGATAAGCTCATCCGGGCTGAGTGTGCTTC
>CALCHD010000133.1 GCA_937901105.1 uncultured Bacteroidales bacterium
GCGTGCAACCTGCGTGACAATTATGACGCATTGGTGGCGGCAGGCTATAATGTTGTTGGTGTAAGTAAAGACAGCGCGGCTTCACATACCAAATTTATAGAGAAGCACTCATTGCCATTTACTTTGCTTGCAGACACCACTACCCAAATGCAACAGGTTTTTGGTGTTTGGGCAGAGAAGAAACTCTACGGGCGCACCTATATGGGAACCCTTCGCCAGACATTCATTTTCAACGAAGAGGGAATCCTTGTGGAAATTATTGAAAAGGTCAATACCAAGGACCACGCAGCACAGATATTGAAATAATTGTCGGGAACAGAATCCCCAATTGCAAACTTTAAACTGTTTTAATGATGAGAAGAGTTGTATTGACGGTTGCCTTGCTGTTTGTTGCAGCAGGCTGCATGTTTGCCCAAAGTGGGGCGGCTGGCAAGTTTGCCGGCTACTGGAACGGAGTCCTTTCTGTTGGCGGACAGCAGATAAAGATGGAGTTCGGAATCCAGGAGAGGGGGGAGAGTATTGTGGGAACTATGGCTGCCCAGGGGCAGAAGGGTATCCCTGTAGATGTGACGGTTAAGGGTGATTCACTGAGCCTGCAGGTAAAACCGCTCAACATGACATATGCAGGTGTTAAGTTTGGGGCAAATGTTATGGGAACATTCTCCCAGAACGGCTTTACAACTGCCATGATGTTGTTCCCCGGAAAAATCCAGAGGAACAGGCCACAGGCGCCAAAGGCTCCTTATCCGTATATTGCAGAAGAAGTTTTTTTCAGCAATGAAACTGAAGGTTCACAGCTGGCGGGTACGGTAACTTATCCTATAGGGTATGAAAATATGAATCCGGCAGAAGTTCCTGTAGTGGTGATGGTTACTGGAAGCGGTCTGCAGAACAGGGATGAGGAGGTATTTGACCACAAACCGTTTGCGGTAATTGCAGATTGGTTGGCCCGCAACGGAATTGCATCGCTCAGATATGATGACAGGGGTGCCGGAAAATCAACTGGTCCGCTTGAGACAGCAACCTCTGAAAACAATGCTGCAGATGCCAGGGCGGCTGTAGAGTATGTGAGAGGGTTGCAGAAGTTCGGCAAGGTTGGAATCCTCGGACACAGCGAGGGCGGCACAATTGCCCTTATGCTGGCAGGTGAATGTATTCCCGATTTTATCATTTCTATGGCCGGTGTGGCTACTCAGGGTGTAGAGTGCATTGTATGGCAAAATATTGCCCTTCTGGAGCAGCAAGGGGTGCCTGAGCAGATGAGAGAAGATTACGGCAAGGCATTGCGCATAATATATGCCCAAAGGGGGGGGAATGGTGGTCCTGTTGCCGAGGCACAGAAGTTTGTGCAGCAGATGTGCAGCAGTGAGGGGTTGAAATTGCCTCCGCAGTTTGTTGCAAATCTGGCAGCAGTTGCATCTCTGGAGAGTCCGTGGATAGACTTCTTTGTGGCATATGACCCGGCAGAGGCCGTGAGGAAGATAAAATGTCCGGTTATGGCAGTGAACGGCACTCTTGATATGCAGGTGCCGGTGGAGAACCTTCAGGTGCTGGGCAAACTGCTTCCTCCAAATGCAAAAAGCATTATTAAGGAGTACCCCGGAAAGAACCATCTTTTCCAGAACTGTACAAGAGAGAACTCATTGCAGTATGAAGAGATTGAGGAGACAATATCACAGGATGTGCTGAAGGATATTTCCAAATGGATAAAAGGATTGTAAAATAGCCCTTTTTAAAAGGGCAGATTAGTGGAAAAAATTATATAATTTTGTTGCAATAATATTGATTTTATGTATTTGCACAGAGAACTTGAAACAATGTCCCGTGAGGAGATAGGGAAGCTGCAGTTGGAGAGGTTGCAGAAGACCGTGAGGCATTGTATGAATTCCCCCTTCTACAAGAGGAGGTTTGAGGAGTGTAACCTTACTCCCGACGATATAAAGTCGCTTGACGACCTGAAGAAGATACCTTTTACCACCAAACAGGATTTGCGTGATACTTATCCTTTTGGAATTGCATCGGTGCCATTGGAGAAGGCAGTGCGTCTGCACTCTTCCAGCGGTACAACCGGAAATCCCACTGTAATTATCCATACGCAGAAAGATTTGGATGAGTGGGCCAATGCGGTAGCAAGATGCCTTCATATGGTGGGGTTGCGTCCTGGGGATGTGTTCCAGAATTCGTCGGGATACGGAATGTTTACAGGTGGATTGGGATTCCAGTATGGTGCGGAGAGGCTTGGAATGATGACTGTTCCGGCTGCTGCAGGAAATACAAAAAGGCAGCTTAAGTTCATTACGGACTTTGGAACTACTGCCCTCCATGCAATTCCAAGTTATGTTACCAGAATATACGAGATGATGCAGGAGATGGGGATTGACCCCCGCAGGGATACAAAGTTGAAGACTCTCATTATTGGAGCCGAACCCCATTCTGAGGAGCAGCGCAGACGTATTGAGGAGATGATGGGGGTGAAGGCCTATAACTCGTTTGGAATGTCGGAGATGTGTGGTCCGGGTGTGGCCTTTGAGTGCCAGGAGCAGAACGGACTGCATATCTGGGAGGACTACTATATTGTGGAGATTATAGATCCGGAGACATTGCAGCCCGTACCTGAAGGTGAGGTTGGTGAGCTGGTGCTTACTACAATCAACCGCGAGGGAATGCCGCTGTTGCGTTACCGTACAAGAGACCTTACCAGCATCAGTTATGAAAAATGTGAATGTGGAAGAACAACAGCAAGACTTAGCAGATTCAAAGGACGTTCTGACGATATGTTAATCATCCGTGGTGTAAACGTATTCCCATCTCAGGTAGAAGCAGCACTTCTTGAAATGGGTGAAACATCACCTCACTACATGATG
>CALCHD010000134.1 GCA_937901105.1 uncultured Bacteroidales bacterium
GATGGCACCTCCGCAGCTTCCGCTGGGCCAGTCAAGCTCATCGTAGCACCACGCCGAAAGCCCCTGCTTTTCAGCCTCATCGGCGCAGGCGCGTACCGCGTCGAACCACTCCTCACCAAGATACGGAGTTTCAAGTCCGCCTCTCGCGTGCATGAAGAAGCCTCCCTCTCCTGCCTCAGCCATAAGGCGGATCTGGTCGCGGAGCTCATTTTCGCGAAGCCTCTCGTTCCATGACCAGAAGGGGAGGGATCTGAAATCCGTTGACGGATCTCTCAATTTTTCAATGAATCTTTTCATAAAAGCTCTGTCCTTTCGTGTTTTTTCCGTTCCTCCTTGCCGGACAGCGGCAAGGCTGCAGACGTACTGCTGTGTCAGGCTCACTATATCATATCAAGCAGTATAAATCAATGCTATGAATATGAATGATGCAATCAGTATTGCCATTATTATTGATACTGCATTCAAAGGAATCCTGAAATCAGGAATGAAGTAGTTAAGAAGGGTCCACAGCAAGGCACCTATACAGTAGAATGCACCCAGCAGACCAAGACGGCCGCCACGCTTGTTGTCATCATAGATGTCGGAAACAAGGGCATTGGTAAGGCCATTGAGGATTCCGCCGCCAAATCCAAGGAAGAAGATAGAGCAGTGGAGCGGCATTATTTCATTGAATGAAGCCAAACCCTGCACACCGCCCAATGCACATGCAGAGGCCAGAATGAGCAGCCATTTGTATCCGAACTTGTCCACTACAGGACCAAACAGTATTGTCCCTATTATAATCCCGACAGACATTGTGGATGGGAGTGCATTTGCCCCCTCTACTAGAGCATTCAGCGGACCAAGGATAGGGCCAAGCGAGAGCATTGTGATTCCAAAGAAAGACATCCCTGCGCAGGCTGCCATAAATACAAGGGGAGTGGAGTATTTCTTTTCCATAGTGCTTTGTTTTATTTTTCGTACATAGATTCCCTGATGGCAAGATAACCGGCCCCGTAAAGGGCTGCTTCGCCATCAACTTTTGAAGCCGAGAACTTGACCTGCTTCATTGATATGGGCTGTCCCCATTTGCATGCCTCGTCATATATTCTTGGGATGAACTTGGCAGCCGGCCCGAATACGCCTCCGCCAAATATGAATTTCTCCGGATTGAACAGGCTTACAAGATTTGCTGCACCCATTCCCCACATCTCAATGGCCTTGTCAAGCACTTTGCGGGCAATGAGGTCTCCCTCTTCATAAGCCGCAAAGACATCGGGAGAAGTAATCTCCTCTATAGGTTTTGCAGAGAGCGGACCTGTGTAGTTCTTCTCGCATCTTAACGCCTTCTGGGCCTGCAGTGCAATACCGTTGCCCGATGCATAGTGTTCAAAGCAGCCGCAAGGGATGAAGTCCTCGTGATACGGGTTCTGCAGTGCCATCCAGCCTGTAGCTCCTACAATGTCACTATGGCCGTGAAGCACCCTTCCGTCAATAAGGATTCCTCCTCCAATGCCGGTTCCTACAGCAAGGTAGATTGCATTCTGGCACCCTTTTGCGCCACCTTTCCACACCTCGCCCAGAACGTAGCAGGTACGGTCGCTTTCAATTGCAATCTTGATTTTAGGATTCTGCAGAACACTCTCAATCCTTTTCTGTAAAGGATAATTGGTCCAGCCTGGAATGTTTGGGGCCCATACAGTATGCTTTTTGGAATAGACAATGCCAGGTACGCAGACACCAATTGCCTTGATGTGCTGTCTCGGATTTCCCTCCATGAGGGAGAGGATTGTCTGGGTTACAAGCTTGCCTACTTTGTCTCCTTCGGCCCCATTAAGCAATCTTACCTCTTTTGCCTTGATGTTGCCAAAATGGTCAAAAATTGCAGCGGCAATCTTTGTACCTCCAAGATCTACTCCTATAACTGCCATTACCGTATGTTTTATGGGGAAGAGACGGTTCTTCCCGCAGCGGTATGCAAGTTAAGAAATTTTTTGTCACATTATTCTCTTTACCCACTTGAAAAATTTGTACGGCATGTACCGGAACGGCATGTCAGGCCAGTTTGGTGTGACCAGAATTGAGCGGGTATGGGTGAAGCATTCAAAGCTGTGGCGGTGGTGGTACCTTCCCATTCCTGAGTTGCCTACCCCTCCAAACGGCATGTTCCCGTTTGCAATGTGCATTATCACATCATTTATGCATCCTCCTCCCGACGAGGTTTTGCGGATTATCTCCCATCCGTCATTTTCCTTTCCAAAGAAATAGAGTGCCAGAGGCTTCTCCCTTTCCACGATGAATGATGCAGCCTTGGACAAGAAGTCCTCACCTTCCAAAATAACTGTCGGGAAGATTGGACCGAATATCTCCTCCTGCATTACAGGGATATCAGTGTGGGTGCACTCCAGGATTGTTGGCTCTATGCAGAGCTTTTCTTTGTCTGTTCTCCCTCCGTACAGTATTTTCCCCTGGGTGAGGTAACTGTCCACTCTGTTGAATGCCTTGCCGTTTACCATGTGCACGTAATGGGGAGAGCCGAAGATGTTGTCTCCATGCAGTTCCTTTATCTCTTTAGCAAAGGCCTTGATGAATTCATCCTTTATCTGGCTGTGGATTATCAGGTAGTCCGGTGCAATGCAAGTCTGGCCGCTATTGAGGGTCTTGCCCCAGGCAATTCTCCTGGCTGCCAGCGGAATGTTTGCGGTGCGGTCTATGATGCACGGGCTCTTGCCTCCCAGCTCCAGCACCACAGGGGTGAGGTTCTTTGACGCGGCCTCCATTACACTCTTGCCAAGTGCAGGGCTTCCGGTGAAGAAAATCATGTCCCATCTCTGCTCGAAAAGGGCTGCATTCACATGGCGGTTTCCCTGCACGACTGCTATGTACCTTTCTTCGAAAGTCTCGGCTATCATGTCTTCAATGACTTTTGAAACTGTCGGTACATACGGCGACGGCTTTAGAACCGCTGTACATCCTGCAGAAATCGCTCCGACGAGCGGGTTGAGAAGAAGCTGTACAGGGTAGTTCCATGGAGATACGATGAGAGCATTTCCAAGAGGCTCCTTAACGACATAACTCCTTGACGGAAAAAGTTTTAACGGACTATGCGCTCTCTTCCTTCTTGCCCATTGCCCGACATTCCTGATATGATTCCTGATCTC
>CALCHD010000135.1 GCA_937901105.1 uncultured Bacteroidales bacterium
GATTACTTCTTTATCAATCTTTGCAAATTCCCTAAGTGTCGCAGGAATTAATGCACGTCCATGTTTATCTATGTCGCAAAGTGTTGCACCGCCAACCATAGTGTCAGCAACAACCTGCTCAGCTGCTTTTTTAGAAAGAAGCTCTTTAGCAGGAATGCCTCTGTAGTTTGCAAATCTGATTAGAGGGATCATGGTAGTGTCACCGTGACCGCCGATTACCATACCCTCGATGTCGCTTGCAGGAGCTTTAAGAGCCTTGCTCAAGAAATACTGGAAGCGGCTGCTGTCAAGGATACCGCCCATACCGATAACTCTGTTTTTAGGAAGACCTGATTTCTTAAGAGTAAGGTATGTCATAGGGTCCATAGGGTTAGAAACGATGATTAGGATAGCTTTTGGAGAATATTTAAGAACGTTCTCAACAACGCTGCTAACGATACCTGCGTTAACACCAATAAGCTCCTCTCTGGTCATACCTGGTTTTCTAGGAAGACCTGAAGTTACTACTACTACATCTGAATTAGCGGTAGCTTTATAATCATTGGTTACACCTGTTACTTTAGTGTCAAATTTGTAAAGGTTGGCAGTCTGCATCATATCCATTGCCTTACCCTCTGAAACGCCCTCTTTGATGTCTAGAAGAACAATCTCCGAGCAGAATTTCATGTGCAACATTGCGTTGGCACATGTAGCACCTACGTTACCGGCGCCAATAACACTTACTTTAGCCATAATAATTATTTTAAAGGTTTTATATTTAATTTCTAAGTTCTAACTTTGTCGCTAAAACATAGCAAAGTTATTAAACTTTGTTTACATAAACATATTTTATGATTAGATTTTTCAATAAAGACATCAAATTTGATTTAAAGGACAAACTTCCTTTAAAAAGGTGGATAAAAAGCACAGTTGAGTCCCATGGATGCAGGGTAGGGGACATCAATATTATTCTTTGCAACGACCCGTCTATACTTGAAATCAATCAGCAGTTTCTGGGTCACGACTACTATACAGACATTATTACTTTCGACTATTCTGAAGAGGAGACTGTAAATGGCGAATTATATATAAGTATAGATACAGTAGCAGACAACGCCAAAGAATATGGTGAGGAGTTCCTTGTTGAGCTGCATAGGGTGATCATTCACGGCATGCTTCACCTTTGTGGGCTTGATGACCATTGTGAAGAAGACATTAAGGAGATGAGGGCGGCTGAAAATGCAGCTTTGGAGAATTTGAAGAATTTTATCTAAAACTTTAAGATGAATAACAGCTTTGATGTTATAGTAGTAGGAGCCGGACACGCTGGCTGTGAGGCAGCGGCCGCCGCAGCAAAAATGGGCAAGAAAACCCTTCTTGTTACCATGGATATGAACAAAATTGCCCAGATGTCTTGTAATCCTGCTATTGGAGGAATTGCTAAAGGTCAGATTGTGAGGGAGATAGATGCGCTAGGAGGCTGTTCTGGGCTTGTAACGGACGCAAGTACAATACAATTCAGAATGCTTAACCGTTCAAAAGGTCCTGCCATGTGGAGTCCTAGAGCGCAGTGTGACAGGGTCTATTATTCCTTCAACTGGAGGTATATTCTGGAGAATACTCAAAATCTTTCTATTTGGCAAGATGTTGTAAACGCGTTAATCATTGAGGGTGAGGAGATTAAGGGTGTTTCAACGGTTTTGGGTGCAAAATTTGGAGCCTCCAAGGTAGTTATTACTGCAGGAACGTTTCTGAACGGCAAATTATTTATAGGAAAAGAGACAACTGAAGGGGGTAGGGTAGGGGAGCTCTCTTCTTACGGAGTAACCGAGCAGCTGGAGTCTTTGGGTATTGAGAGCGGGAGGATGAAGACAGGTACTCCACCTAGAATTGATGCCCGTTCAATTGATTTTTCAAAATTGGAGAGACAACCTGGTGATTCTTCGCCTGCAAGATTCACTTTCCTTAATGTCCCTTCTCCAATTCAAAATGGAGTAGAGCAGATGAGCTGCTATATGGTGCATACCAATGCAACTGTCCATGATATTCTTAAATGCGGGTTCAAGGACTCTCCTCTGTTCTCTGGAAAAATTCATGGAATTGGACCAAGGTATTGTCCGAGCATAGAGGACAAGCTTAAGACTTTTGCCGGCAAGGATTCGCATCAGCTATTCCTTGAGCCTGAAGGATGGAATACATATGAATACTATCTTCAGGGATTCTCATCTTCTTTGCCATTTGCAGTTCAGATGGAGGCGTTGAGAAATATTAAAGGTATGGAGAGCGTTGAGATCTTCAGGCCGGCGTATGCAGTAGAGTATGATTACTTCCCTCCAACACAGTTGAGACATACTTTGGAGTGCAAAGCACTTAAAGGTCTTTATATGGCGGGCCAGGTTAATGGTACTACCGGATACGAAGAGGCGGCAGCCCAGGGTCTCATGGCAGGTATCAATGCAGCCCTTGCTTGTGATGGTAAGGATCCTTTTGTTCTGAAGAGAGACCAGGCGTATATAGGTGTCCTTATTGATGACCTGGTAACGAAAGGTGTTGATGAGCCTTACAGGATGTTCACCTCTAGAGCGGAGTATAGAATTCTTTTGAGGCAGGACAATGCTGACTTGAGGCTTACTAAACTCGGTTATGAGATAGGACTGGTTTCAGAGGATAGGATGCGCTTGGTTGACAACAAATATGATACTGTAAACAGCTTGACTGAATTTTTTGATAATACATCTGCCGAACCGCAGATGGTGAACCAGTTCCTTGAGGAAAACAATTCAGCTCCTCTTTCACAGAAGAGGAGAATGAGTGAGCTGTTGTCGCGTCCGCAGATTTCAATAAAGCCTCTGCTTGAAAACATCAAGCAGAAGGATGAAGTTTACTCAAAGATAAATCAAGTTTCTGAAATTACCCCAATCAGTAAAAGGTTCAATAATTCAGGCAGTAGTGGAGAGGATAAATTTTTGGATCTGCCTTATCAGACTCCAACTTCTGGTTTTACAGCGCAGGCCAACTCAATTCTTCCCGACGAACTTCTGGAGAGTGTAGAGATTGCAGTGAAGTACAGAGGATATATACAGAGAGAGCAGCGAATAGCTGATAAAATTCTTAAGTTGGAAAATATTACCATACCTGCGGACTTTGATTTCCTAAAGGTTACATCTCTTTCTATAGAGAGTAGGCAAAAGCTCATGAAGCATAGGCCAACAACAATTGCCCAGGCTTCTAGAATACCTGGAGTCTCGCCAGCTGATGTCTCTGTTTTGCTGATATATTTTGGAAGATAAACAAATGTTCCACGTGGAACATCCTATGTATCTCTTATGCTTTTAAAAATGCCCTAACTTTTGAAATATAGAAAGTTAGGGCATTTTATATTGAGTAAATCTGCATTATTCCATCGGGAAGCAGAAGAAGGTTTTATTGAATGTTTCTGCTGGAAAATCCTTTGCAGTTCTTATTGAAATAAAGACATCTTTTAAAGGTGTATTACAGTTGTTTACGTTGTGATACTCCAATTCTCCCAGATGGATTAATCCTTCCAGTAAGTTAATGTTTCCCCATTCAAATCTCTTTGGGAATTCTGTTCTAATCTCATTTATTATACTGGCGGCAATGTTCCCCGTGGAACCTGTAGCAGATGGGGTGGTGAAAAGGTGTGGAATGCGGGGCAGAGGCTTTGTGAAGCCCAAATTTGAGTAATATCCGTTAAGGGATTGTTGTGCAGGACGCTCGAAAATAAAGTCGCATCCCTCTTTTTCTTTGCAAGATGCGGCGTATTCTATGGTCTGTGCAGCCAACCTTTTGCCCCAATATTCTTTAAGGGTTGCAACACCAAACATATACCATCCCTCCAGATGTATTCCGCCTATGCTATCTATGAATTTCATGGGCATAAGGGATAAGGCAGAAACGGTTTTGCCTTTTTCTTTGCAAATATAATTGGAGCAAAGAGGCATTATCTCTGTGAACATAATGGACAAATAGGGCTCATCTGTGGTGAACTGTTCCTCCCAGATGGCCCTGATTCCATTAAGTTCTTCTGCTTTTGCTGGTAAAAAATCCGGCATTTTGGATGCTGTTTTGAATGCGGGGATTTATTTGTGAGCAGCTATTATCTGCTTGATGTCCGCTACAAATTCATCAATATCTTCCTGGCGGGTGTTGAATGAACACATCCAGCGAACCTCGTTTGTCTGTTCATCCCATACGTAGAAGTAGTGTTTTTTGTTCAGTTCTTCGCTTAGCCATACAGGCAGGGTTGCAAATACTGCGTTGCTGTCTACGCTTTTTGAGATAGTGATTTCCTCAATCTCTTTGAGTGATTCTGCCAGGTAGCGGGCCATTGAATTTGATGCGCCAGCAAGTTTCAGGTATAGGCCATCCTTTAGGTATTCCTCAAATTGAGCTGCAATGAATCTGCTTTTTGAGTATAGCTGGGTTGTCTGTTTTCTCAAGTATTGAAGATTTTTTGCTGCGTCAAGATTCTGCAGGTTCATTGGAATTCCGTTACTGTCGGGAGCAGAGTTTTCAGTACGGTGGAAAATTACTACAGCCTCTCCCATAAGAAGGCCGTTTTTTGTGCCGCCGAATGACAGTGCATCAACTCCGCAGTCTTGGGTAAATGCCTTGATGGGAAGGCCAAGCGATTCTGCTGCATTGGAGATTCTTGAGCCGTCTACATGCAGGTAGCAGCCGTAGCTGTGCATTAGGTCTGCAAGCTCCCGGATCTCTTCAGGTGTGTAGGTTGTGCCAAGTTCGGTAGGCTGGGAGATTGACAGGATTTTTGGCTGGGCGTTGTGCTGGTGCCCAAAGCCTGTCAGCGCCGGGATAACCTCTTTAGGGGAAACCTGCCATTTGGCGCTTCTAGTGGCACAATGCGGGCGGATGATACCTTTTCTACCGCTCCGCATTCATCTACGTTTATATGGGCTGTAATAGGGGCTAAAACCGAATTGTAGCTCCTTAAGAAACCTTGTAGTGCAACAATGTTTGCACCGGTGCCGTTGAATACGAAAAAGGCTGTGCAGTCTCCTCCAAGAAGGTCTTCAAGCTGCTTGAGTACTTGTTTTGTATATTGGTCTTCTCCGTATGCGGTTTCAAAATTGTTGTTTGCGCGGATAATGGCGTCCATTATTTGTGGGTGCACTCCTGAATGGTTGTCGCTTCCAAAGCTGTGTTTCATAGTATTGTGATTTTATCTGTTTGTTACAAATTTAATCGTTTTGATGTATTTTCAATAAATTTTGTTTAATTTTGAACCACACACACTTATAGACAGAAACCGCTTCCCTTTTGGCAGTTGCCTTTGGAAAGCGGTTTCTTGTATTTTGGGCCTTGGATTCCTAATAGAGCCTTTTGCTTATAAGGTTGATCCTTTTCTTTACTGATGTTTTTCCCTTGAAGTAGTACAATGACAATACACCATTCTTTTCTCCATAGAAAGTGTTGAGTTCCAAGTCTTTATCGCTTTGAGGGGTAGGCTGGCACATTGCAAGCGAGTATTGTTTGCTCTGGTTGTTGAGAACCATGATTATAGTGTTGCCGAATATGTTCTCAAGCAGTGCAACTGTGTAGTTTCCAATCTTTTCCTTGTCTTTGCACTGGCTGAACATTGGGATAAGTGGAGAATTGTCGGGAATAATGCCAAAGGCAAGGTCCTTGCTTCCCTGCGGGTTGTTGTTGTACCACCATTTGATAAGCTCCTGTGCCTGGAAGCGTTCCTCCTCGTATGGCTTGAGGTTTTCCATTCCGTTCATCTGGCTGATAAGGAATGCCTGCTGCTCGGTTGCGCCGGCACCTGCCTGCTCTGCGTCCATTGAGCTTCCGTAAAGGATGCCGTCCTGGGTCTTGCCGCTGAAAAGGATGTTGTATACAGTGTTGTCCTCAAGAGAGTACAGGTTGAGTACAAGCTCGCTGTCGTTGTTATGGATCCTGCTCCTTGGGTCTACATCTGTGGTGCTGTTGGCGTAGCTGTAGT
>CALCHD010000136.1 GCA_937901105.1 uncultured Bacteroidales bacterium
ACGCTGCTGTTCTCCACCGGAGAGCTGATGAGGCATCTTATGCCTCTTGAGTTCCATTCCTACCGCTTCCAGAACGGATGTTATCCTTTTCTTCATCTGCTCCTCATCCTTCCATCCGGTGGCCTGAAGCACGAAGAGGAGGTTGTCCTCCACGCTCCTGTCCATAAGGAGCTGGAAATCCTGAAAAACCACACCAAGCTTGCGGCGAAGGTACGGGATGTTGCGCTTCTTTATTTTGCACAGGTCAAAACCGGCAATGGAGCCATTTCCCTTCTTTAGCGGAAGCTCCGCTATTAGGGTCTTTATTATGGAGCTTTTTCCGCTTCCCACCTTTCCCAGAAGGTACACGAACTCCCCCTTTGCCATCTCAAAGCTGACGTTTGAGAGAACCAGGTTGCCGTCGTTGACAATGTCGGCCTGGGATATCTGCACAAGTGTCTCTGACATATATTTTCCTATAAGTTATCGGGATACAAATTTATAAAAATAAGGTTAAATTTATACTTGATAATCTGCTTAATTTTTATTAATTTTGTATGTTAAAATTTTAATGAAAATGAGCGAACAAGAGAAAGAAGCCGTTGTAAATAATGGTGAATATTCAGCAGACAGCATTCAGGTGCTGGAAGGTTTGGAGGCGGTAAGGAAACGCCCTTCAATGTACATTGGAGACGTTGGTGCAAGAGGTCTTCACCATTTGGTTTATGAGGTTGTAGACAACTCAATTGATGAGGCGTTGGCAGGCTACTGTTCAGACATCTACATCACTATCAACAAGGACAATTCAATTACAGTAAAAGATAACGGTAGAGGTATCCCTACCGGAATGCATGAGAAAGAGGGAAGAAGCGCCCTTGAGGTTGTACTTACAGTGCTGCATGCCGGCGGTAAGTTCAGCAAGGACAGCTACAAGGTGTCAGGAGGCCTTCACGGTGTGGGTGTATCCTGCGTGAATGCACTTTCAACCTACCTTAAGGCAGAGATCCACAGGGAGGGCAAAGTGTTTGTACAGGAGTTCTCAAGAGGCGTACCGCAGTACCCGGTAAAGGTTGTGGGCGAGGCAGAGGACACAGGTACAATCATCACCTTCAAGCCGGACGGAGAGATCTTTACAGTAACCACCGAGTACAGCTACGATATCCTGGCAGCCAGGTTGAGGGAGCTTGCTTACCTTAACAAGGGTGTGAAGCTTACCATCACAGACACCCGCGTTACAGAGGTAAACGAAGAGGGTGAGACTGTAGAGGTTGAGAAATCGGAGACATTCCACTCGGAGCTTGGCCTTTTGGAGTTTGTTGCATACCTTGACGGCACAAGGGAGAAGCTTACAGAGAAACCTATTGCACTTGAGACCGACAAGACCGGCATCCCGATAGAGATTGCCATGCAGTACAACACAGGATTCTCGGAGAATATCCATTCATACGTAAACAACATCAACACCATAGAGGGAGGTACCCACTTGAGCGGTTTCAGAAGAGGCCTTACCACCACTTTGAAATCATACGCCGAGAAGAACGGCATGTTGAGCAAGCTTAAATTTGAGATTGATGCGGCAGACTTCCGCGAGGGGCTTACCGCAGTCATCTCCGTTAAGGTTGCAGAGCCGCAGTTTGAAGGACAGACCAAGACCAAGCTTGGCAACAGCGAGGTTACAGGTGCTGTAAGCAAGGCAGTGAGCGAGGCTCTTGAGATCTATCTTGAGGAGAACCCTAAAGATGCAAAACAGATTGTAGAGAAAGTTATCCTTGCAGCCACTGCAAGACACGCTGCACGCAAGGCAAGAGAGCTTGTACAGAGAAAGACAGTGATGTCGGGAGCAGGACTTCCTGGAAAACTTGCAGACTGCTCCAACAGAAACCCTGAACAGTGCGAGCTGTTCCTTGTGGAGGGAGACTCTGCGGGCGGTACAGCAAAATCTGGCCGTGACCGCGGATTCCAGGCCATCCTTCCTTTGAGGGGTAAGATCCTTAACGTAGAGAAGGCCATGGAGCACAAAGTGCTTGAGAGCCAGGAGATCAGAAACATCTATACTGCACTTGGCGTTACAATTGGAACAGAGGAGGACAGCAAGGCGCTGAACTTGAGCAAGCTCCGCTACCACAAGGTAATCATCATGACGGATGCCGACGTGGACGGAAGCCACATCACAACCCTTATCCTTACCTTCTTCTTCCGCCATATGAACGACCTTATCAAGAACGGCCACGTATACTGTGCAACTCCGCCTCTTTACAGGGTGAAGAAAGGAAAGGTAGAGAAATACTGCTGGACCGAGGAGGAGCGCAAGCAGCTTGTAGACGAGCTTGGCGGCGGATCAGAGAAAGGTATCAGCATCCAGCGATACAAAGGTCTTGGAGAGATGAACCCGGAACAACTCTGGACAACAACAATGAACCCCGAGACACGTACCTTAAAGCAGGTAACAATACGCGACGCGCAGGAAGCCGATTACATATTCTCAATGCTCATGGGTGACGATGTTGGCCCACGTAGAGAGTTCATCGAACAGAATGCAACCTACGCAAACATCGACGCATAACAGAAATAGACATCCATTTGTCAAATAAACCTCAAAGTCAAAAACTTAGGGGTTTATTTGTTTTTTGCCATAATTTCACCGAAAAAATTGGTTTTTTATCCATAAAACGATAAAAATCAGGCACTAAAAGCAAAAAAAGTAGAAATAATTTTGTTTATCCGTCAATATTTTATACTTTTGCGCTCCGTTTTGAAAAACGATATTTTTTTATTAAAATTTTATAAATAATGAAAGCAAAATTTATTGTAATGTCATTGTTGGCAATTTTCTGCTTCACAGTTAACGCACAGACAGTTAGCGAGGTAGAGGTTGCAGCAAAGAAAGAGGCTGTAAAGGGCGCAGAGAAAGAAGCTGTAAAGGGCGCTCAGAAAGAAGCAGTGAAAGCTGCAAAGAAAGAAGCTGTAAAGGCTGCCAAGAAAGAGGCTGTTAAAGGTGCTCAGAAAGAGGCTGTAAAGGCTGCCAAGAAAG
>CALCHD010000137.1 GCA_937901105.1 uncultured Bacteroidales bacterium
TGAAAACAAACGCGATTATTATGAGGTGCTGGGTGTTCAGAAGAGCGCCAGTGCCGATGAGATTAAAAAGGCCTACCGCAAGGCGGCCATGAAATACCATCCCGACCGGAATCCCGGCGACAAGGAAGCAGAAGCCAAGTTCAAGGAAGTGGGCGAAGCTTACGAAGTCCTGTCCGATGACTCCAAGCGCCAGCGCTATGACCAGTTCGGCTTTGCCGGTGTGGATCCCAACTACGGTGCCGGCCAGGGCGGCAACCCCTTCGGCGGCGGCTTTGGCGGCGGCGGACGCGGCCATAGGGTACAGAGGGGCAGTGATATCAGAATCCGTGTGAAGCTGTCACTTAAAGAGGTGATGCACGGTGTAGAGAAGAAGGTAAAGATAAACAAGAGCGTAGTTTGTCCTGACTGTAAAGGTAAAGGTGCGGTTTCTGAAGCAGATATAAAGACTTGTGACCATTGCCACGGAACAGGAACAGTTACCCAGGTGATGAACACTATGTTCGGACAGATGCAGACCCAGGCAGCATGCCCTGTATGTAAAGGAGAGGGTAAGGTTATTGCAAAGGCTTGCGGCAAGTGTCACGGAAGCGGATTGGTGAAGGACTCCGAGGAGATCTCATTCAAGATTCCGGCAGGTGTGGCCCATGGAATGCAGCTTACCGTTCAGGGTAAAGGAAACGCAGCCAAGGCTGGCGGTATAAACGGAGACCTTCTGGTTGTAATTGAGGAGGAGCCTGACAAGGAGCTTCAGAGAGACGGCAACGACTTGATCTACTCATTGTTCATCAGCGTTCCTGATGCAATCATGGGTACAAGTGCTGAGATTCCGGCAGTTGACGGCAAGTTGAGGATAAAGATTGAGCCGGGAACACAGAGCGGAAAGGTTTTGAGGCTAAGAGGCAAGGGTGTTCCGGATGTGAACGGCTATGGTGCAGGAGACCTGCTTGTATACATTCAGGTATGGATTCCTAAGAATATTACAGCCGACGAGAAGAAGATGATGGAGAAACTTAAGGATTCAAGTTCGTTCTCTCCAAAACCTTCTAGTGAGGAGAGGAATTTCTTTGACAGAATAAAGAGAATGTTCAGCTAATATTCATATCTTTGCGGCTCTTATAAAAGCCGGATATTACATGAACATTATACTTAGTTTTAAAAGGGTAGCAATGCTGGCGTGTGTTGCTGCCCTTTCTGTTTTCCAATTGTCTGCTCAAGATTCCCAGACCCATCAGAACTCACAAGAGGTGAAGTTCAGATACCCATTGGATGTTACAATGAGCCTGTCGGGAAACTATGGAGAGCTCCGCAGCAACCATTTCCACGGAGGAATTGATTTCCGTGTGGGAGGTGTGGTGGGGGCGCCTATCTATGCAGCGGAGAGGGGATACATTTCCAGAATTACAGTGGGGCCAAGCGGCTACGGCAATGCCATATATATTACCCACCCCAACGGTTATGTTACAGTGTATGGCCACATGCACTGCTTTGCAGAGCATATTGCAAAGTATGTGAGGGAGAAGCAGTATGAGAAGGAGAGCTTCAGGCAGGACCTCTCATTCACACCAGACCAGTTTCCAGTGAAGAAGGGTGAGTGCATAGGAAAGGCGGGCAACACAGGATCGTCGGGAGGACCTCACCTGCACTTTGAGATGCAGTACAACGGCAGCTATGTGAACCCGGCAAACTATATTGCAATTTAATGTTTACCCCGCTCTGCATCTGTAACCATATGTCGGATGCATAATAAGGAGAAATATGGATAAAAGAAAGTTACATATGTCAGTACTGGCCGGCATGCTGGTTCTGGCATTGGTGATTGGCCTGATGGCTGGCTTTATGCCCACAAAGGCAGAAGCCG
>CALCHD010000138.1 GCA_937901105.1 uncultured Bacteroidales bacterium
TTGTCTTAAGCCAACCTACCATATCATCACGATTTAATTTTGCTTTACACTCAAATTTATCACTTTCCAGCTGTACATTTTCTATAATTTCTTCTAAATACATGCGCCTACCTCCAACATTCTTATTTGAAGTAATTTCATTTTACTTCAAAGTTACTTCAAAATCACTTCAAAATAAACTTCAATATTACTTCAAACAAGTTTCAAATTACTTTGAAGTAATATTCAGTATGCACATTAGATTTTGCTTTTATGAATTTTGTTAAACAAAACCGCTTTCCGGCAGTATCTTTTCTTCCCGATGGGTTGTTTCCTGCACCGCCCGCAGCAGAAGATTCAGCCTCCCCCTGGAATTTCTCCTTCAGGGCCTGTCTGAGCTTGTCGTCATCTGCGGTCTGGATCAGCGGGAGTTCTTTGAGGTTTTCATTAACCATCGGGATTATGTAAGACTTGCCGGTGGTGTAGTCATTCTCCCTGTACATGCCGTCTTTGAGGAGGTTGATTGGGCCCAGTATAAAGTCCTTCTCAATCACCGGTTTAAGTGCGTGGGAGCTTGTGTTTTTCAAGCCCTGGCCCCTTTTGAACGGAACAATCCTTACAAGCACTCTTTTGGAGAAATCGTTCAGCTCCTCTTTGCCGAACCTGAAGAGCTCTTTCACTTCGTATGGGATCACCTCGCCTGCAAACATTGTAAGGTGTGCTGTGGTGCCGTCTTTCAGTACGGTTTGCACGGAGTAGGTTGCCAGCAGGTTGTAGTTGCACTCGTTGGCCATTGAGCACGCAAATCCGGCTCCGGCTTTGTCGTATGCCAGTGCAATGTTCAGTTTCTCGCCATCTTTTGTCTGGATGTTCTTGCCCTCTGCAGCCACAGCGTTCTCCTCCACTACAACGCACTCCCTCTCCGGAACAGGAATCTCAAACCCGTCCTCATCTTCAACTGTAACCCAGCCTTTCTTTCCAAAACCTGCAACCATTCCCCCTCCGGTCTGGTTGAGGAACCTTACTTTATCTCCAATTTTCATTATAGCAGTTTCTTTACAAGTGCAGATATTGCTTTGCCCTCTGCTTTGCCAGCAAGAGCCTTGGTTGCTGTGCCCATCACCTTGCCCATGTCCTGAGGACCGGTTGCACCTACCTGAGCAATGATTTTCTTAAGCTCAGCCTCAAGCTCCTCCTCGCTCAGCTGTTTAGGAAGGTAAACCTCCATTGCTGCTGCCTCGGCAAGCTCCTGTGCTGCAAGCTCCTCCCTGTTCTGCTGTTTGTAGATCTCAGCAGTCTCTTTGCGCTGTTTTACAAGTTTCTGGATAATCTTTACAACTGCCTCGTCTGCGATGCTCTCAGAGCCGTCTGCAGTCTTTGCAAGAGTGATGGCTGCCTTGATTGCCCTCAAAGACTCCAAGCGGGTCTTCTCTTTTGCAAGCATTGCTGCCTTGATGTCCTGCTGTATCTGTTGTTCCATGCTCATTTCTAAGGTCTCCTATATTTTAATGAGGGTGGCTCAAAAGGGTAAATTCCCACCTTTTGAGTCACCCTCATGTATTGTCAATCAATTGTCGGGGAAGATTATTTCTCCTCTTTTTTTGCTGTGCTTACAAGGAAAAGCTCCTCCATCTGTGCGTTGTCGATAAGGCTTGGAGCGTCAAGCATCACATCACGGCCCATGTTGTTTTTAGGGAATGCGATGTAGTCTCTGATAGTCTCCTGTCCGCCGAACAACGAGCAGAAACGGTCAAATCCGAATGCGATACCGCCGTGAGGAGGTGCACCGTATTTGAATGCGTTGATAATGAAGCCAAAGCGGTACTCAGCATCCTCCTTGCTGAAGCCAAGAACCTCAAACATGCGCTCCTGGATCTTTGAGTCGTGGATTCTGATAGAACCGCCACCAACCTCGGTACCGTTAAGGACAAAGTCGTATGCGTTGGCGTTAACCTGCTCCAAATCCTCTTTCCTGTTGCTGAAGAACTTCTCCATATCCTCAGGCTTAGGAGCGGTGAACGGATGGTGCATTGCATAGAATCTCTGGGTCTCATCATCCCACTCCAATAGAGGGAAATCACAAACCCATAGAGGTGCATAAACAGAGTTGTCTCTTAGGCCAAGGCGGTTACCCATCTCAAGACGAAGAGTTCCCAGTGCACCCTGCATTTTCTTTTTGTCTCCCGACAGGATAAGGATCAAATCACCCTCCTTAGCGTCAATCTTCTCAGCAACAGCCTGCAACTGCTCTGCAGTGTAGAACTTGTCAATTGAAGATTTGATTCCGTCTGCGCCAAGTTTGATGTAAACCAAACCTTTGGCACCAACCTGAGGACGTTTAACCCACTCGGTAAGCTCATCAAGCTGTTTTCTTGTGTATGATGCACAACCCTCAGCTACAATTGCACCAATGTACTCTGCCTGGTCAAAAACAGAGAAACCGTTGCCCTGAAGCATAGAGGTTACAGTGTTCATCTTCATTCCAAAACGGATATCAGGTTTGTCTGATCCGTAGTACTCCATTGCATCTGCATAAGAGATTCTTGGGAACTGGCCCTCAATCTCCTTGCCCAAAACATTCTTGAACAAAGATTTTGCAAGCCCCTCAAATGTGTTGAGGATATCCTCTCTCTCAACGAAAGACATCTCGCAGTCAATCTGGGTAAACTCAGGCTGACGGTCTGCGCGAAGGTCCTCGTCCCTGAAGCAGCGTACAATCTGGAAATATTTGTCATAACCGGCAACCATCAAAAGCTGCTTGAAGGTCTGCGGGCTCTGTGGAAGTGCATAGAACTCACCTGGGTTCATACGGCTTGGAACCACAAAGTCGCGTGCTCCCTCTGGAGTAGACTTGATAAGGTAAGGGGTCTCAATCTCCATGAAACCTATGTTGCTCAAGTAGTTTCTAACCTCGTGAGCCATCTTGTGCCTAAGCTCCAAAGCTCTCTTAAGCGGTGCACGGCGCAAATCAAGGTATCTGTACTGTGCCCTCAACTCCTCGCCACCGTCTGTATTCTCCTCAATTGTGAAAGGAGGGGTAACAGCAGCATTAAGAACCTTTACATCAGTAAGGGAAATCTCAATCTCGCCGGTCTCAATCTTGGTATTTTTGCTCTGTCTCTCAACAACGGTACCTTTAGCCTGGATAACCCACTCTCTACCCATCTTCTCAACAAGCTCATTAACCTCCTTGTTGTGCTCATCAGCCACAAGCTGTGTAATGCCGTAACGGTCTCTTAAATCAATGAAGTTAAGAGAACCCATTTTGCGTACTCTCTGTACCCATCCTGCCAAGGTAACTTCCTGGCCAACATTAGAAATGCGGAGTTCACCGCATGTGTGTGTTCTGTACATATATGTTTGTATTTTAATATTTGTCTCCCCGTGCGCATACGTGCGCGACCCGCAAAAATAATAAAAAAATGAAGATTGTGAGCCAGTTGGACGGATTTTTTGCGGGATGGGGAGAATTTGGATATCGTGAGCCAAGAGGTTAAGCACACTCACTCCGTTCAGAGATGTGTATAAAACGTGTAAGCGCTCCTAACCTTCATCTTGCCGGGAGGGTTAAGAGCGCTAATATGTCACAGGAGTACTTGTGGCGCATACAGGTGTTCTTAACCTCTTGCGCGCAGCAAGACTTTTAGCTTATAAGCAACGTCAGCTCAATGAACTGCTCCACTGAGAGCTGTTCGGGGCGGAGCTCTTTCTGCAGGTTTAGCTTATAAGCAATGTGAGCTCAATGAACTGCTCCACGGAAAGCTGCTCGGGGCGGAGCTCAAATAGGGTTGCAAGTGCTTCTGGAGTACTATCGGGAGTAAAGTTCTTGCCCAGCTCTGCCAGGATTGGCTTGATTGAGTTGCGGATGGTCTTGCGGCGCTGGTTGAAGCAGGCTTTTACAACCTTCTTGAACAGCACTTCGTCGCAACCTAGTTCTGTGCGGCTGTTGCGGGTAAGGCGTATTACTCCGCTCTTCACTTTTGGAGGGGGTACAAATACGTGCTCCGGCACTGTGAACAGGTACTCAATGTTGTACCACGCTTGTAGCAGCACTGAAAGGATGCCGTACGATTTGTTGCCCGGGCCGCTGGCAAGGCGCTCTGCCACCTCTTTCTGGAGCATGCACACAACTTGCGGAATTGTCTCCTTGTAATCCAAGACTTTGAAGAAGATTTGCGATGAGATGTTGTACGGGAAGTTGCCTATAACGGCAAACTCTCCGCTGAAAATCTTCTCAAGCGGAACCTGAAGGAAATCCCTCTGCTGGAGCGAGTAGAGCATCTGCGGATAGGTCTTCTGAAGGTACTCAATAGACTCTGTATCAATCTCACAAACCTCAAGCTTAATCTGCTCATCTGCAAGCATATATTTTGTAAGGACACCCGTTCCCGGACCAATCTCCAACACTTGAAGCTGCTGCGATTTGTCTTCCGGAAGGATAAGCCCCTCAACTATTCTCCTAGCTATAGATTCGTCTGCCAGAAAGTGCTGCCCAAGCCCCTTCTTGGCCTTTACTCCGTATTGTGTTGCCATAATATTTGGCAAAGGTAGGAAAATTTTAGTATATTTGAAGGCGGCTGAAATAAGAGAATCAGTCATATACGTTATGAAAAAGCTATTGGCAGTTTTTGGATTTGCAGTCCTGATGGCCTGCATTCCGGTATCGGGATACGCGCAATATCTGCGTAATTCCTATTTCATGGAGGGCTCCAGTGCAAGGATGTCCTTGAATCCGGCACTTGTTCCAAGCAGAGGGTATATAAATTTGCCCGTAGTGGGAGCATTTGGTCTGGAAGTAGGTTCCAATTCTTTGGGGGCCCAGGATGTTATGGATATTATTGATGATGGCGGATCATTCTGTTCAAATGATAAGTTTATGGGGATGCTCAAGGATGAAAATACTCTTGGGCTGGACTTCAATACTGATGTTTTTTCTGTAGGATATCATACCCCCAAGGCATTTGTTTCTTTTGGCGTGGCAGTGAAGGCGCAGGTAGATGCAATTGTTCCCAAATCCATGTTCCAGTATGTGTATGATCTGGAAAACGATTTGTTTACAGGTTTCAGGGAGTACAATATCCGCAATGAGAGATTGAATGTAAATACCTATACTGAGCTGTCGTTCGGGTATGCAAGGCAAGTGGGCGAGAGGCTTACAATTGGAGGAAAGGCCAAAATGCTGTTGGGCTATGCCAATATAGATTTGAATGTAAAGAAGCTTGACATTGAGGCTTATGTGCTAGAGAACAAGGTAGACAATGTCTATCCTTATTCCATTATTGAAACTGATGCCCAGATGGCTCTGTCGGGAAAAGGAATTGAACTGGAATATGATGCCAACGGCTGCGTTGATGATGTGAAGATGGGGGAATTTGGGATAGGCGGCTATGGTGCTGCGGTGGATTTTGGCCTTGAGTTCAAGGTTACAGACCATATGTCGCTTTATGCCTCGGTTGTGGATTTGGGATTCATTTCATGGAGCAAATCTGCGTCGGAAGTTTTTACTTCAACCAATGCTGTGCACAAATATGAGAATCCGGAAGCTGATATTCTTGACTTTGAAACATTTGCCCTTAAGGGTGGTGTAAAGAAAGCCAGAAAGACATCTCTTGCTGCAACTGTTACAGCAGGAGGAGAGTACGGTTTCTTTAATGACAGATTGAGCTTGGGACTCCTTTCTGTTACCAGTTTTGGAGAGTATGAAAAGTACTCCGAGCTTATGGCAATAGCTACATTCCGTCCAAAATCGCTGTTTAATGTCTCTGCAAGCTATTCAGTGCTTCAGGGGACAGATACTTTTGGCCTTGCATTGAAACTTGGTCCGCTTATGGTTGGAACAGACTACATGTTCTTGAGCGACAATACCAAGCATGTGAATGCATATTTCGGGTTGTCAATTCCGTTGGCGAGGAAATAAAAAAAAGCGCCCATTGGGACGACGTCCAAATGGGCACTTTGCCTTTACAGCACCTTTGCTATCTCAACAAAGGCATCAAATACCGGGCCGGCGCTTACTGCGGCTGGGATACCTTCATCACCGCACTCGCGGATGCCCTGGACAAGTGGAATCTGGCCAAGCAGCGGAACGTTGTATTTCTCTGCCATTCTCTTGCCGCCGTCCTTTCCAAAGATGTAGTATTTGTTTTCCGGAAGCTCTGCAGGGGTGAACCATGCCATATTCTCAACAAGGCCAAAGATTGGCTTGTTGATGTCCTTGTTGCGGAACATGTTTATTCCCTTCTCCACATCTGCAAGGGCTACTGCCTGTGGGGTGGTTACAATGATTGCTCCGTTAAGCGGAATGTCGTGAACCATACTTATATGGATGTCGCCTGTTCCCGGAGGAAGATCCAGCAAAAGGAAGTCAAGCTCGCCCCATTTCACTTGTAGGGTCATCTGCTTCAACGCGTTGCAAGCCATTGCACCTCTCCAGATAAGGGCTTGCTCCGGTTTTGCAAAGTAGCCGATTGACATCCATTTCACACCAAACTTCTCAACAGGGATGATAAGCTCCCCTACGGTCTTGCCGTGAGGGTTCTTGCCCATAGGCTTGCCTGAAGGGTCCTGGTCTTCAATTGCTGCCTCGCCGTGGTCTGTGTAGCCGTCCTCGTAAATGAACTCCACATCTGGAATCTCCCCTTCAGTGGCGGTCATTTTAGGAATTGAAGGGCCATAAACATCGGCATCTGCAAGTCCCACCTTGTAGCCCATCTTGGCAAGGGTGATGGCAAGGTTTACAGAAACGGTAGATTTGCCCACACCGCCTTTGCCTGAGGCAATTGCAATAATCTTCCCTACGGTCTCAAGCTGCTCCTGGCCAAGTTCAAGCTTCTTTGCCTTCTTTGGAGCGGCCCCCTCGCGCACCATCTCAATGATGCTCACCTTCACACCTGGCCATACAGCGGCAATTGCCTCTTCGCAGGCTTTCTTCAGGGTGCCGGCAAGGGCATCAGGAGATTTGAATACAAGTTTGAACTTCACCTTGTAGCTGTCGGGAATATCATTTCCAACAGCATCCTTGAGGGGTTCAACTTTCACATCCTCCACAAGGCCAAGTTCTGTTATGCTTTTGTCAAATGCCGGGTGGATTACCCCGCCCAGCACGTCAAGAATTTCTGAAGTTGTCATCTTTCCAAATTTTTTCTTCCCGACAGGTTCCTTTTTGCAGTGCGGGGAAACTGTCGGGAAGAAGAATTTATTTTACAATGTTCATTTCATCTAGAAGGTATCCTGCCTTGCCGTATTTGTCAATGATGAACAGCACGTAGCGGATATCCACGTTGATACAGCGCTGAAGGCTTGGCTCAAAGATAACGTCGCCGCTCATTGCCTCCCAGTTGCCGTCGAATGCAAGACCTATAAGCTCGCCTTTGTCATTCAATACAGGGGAACCCGAGTTGCCGCCGGTGATGTCGCCGTTGCAAAGGAATGCAACAGGCATCTTGCCGTTCTCAAGTGCGTACGGGCCAAAATCTTTTGCTTTCCACAACTCTTTAAGGCGGGCAGGAACTACAAACTCCCAGTTGTTAGGGTCCTCTTTCTCCATTACGCCGTCCAAAGTTGTAATGTAATCGTAGATAACGGCATCTTTAGGCGAGTAAGGAAGAACCTTGCTGTAAGTAAGACGCATTGTAGAGTTTGCATCAGGATAAGAAGCGTTGTCGCCCATCATCTCAAGGGTACCTGCAACGTATGCCTTCTTGGCCTTGTCAATTACCTCTGAACTTGCCATAAGCTTTGGCATTACCTTGTTAGAAACGCCGTGAAGCTGTCCCCTGATAATCTCAACAGGGTCTTTGCTCAAATCTGTGCCAGCAGCTTTTGCCGCATCATATTTCTCCTTGCTTGTATATACAGAAGTGTCATAAAGGTTGTCTACAAAAGCATCAATGCTTCCTCCAAACTCTGAATCAATGGCTGCAAAGAATGCAGGGTGGTATTTGGCGTCAACCTTCTCCTTGTAGATTGCAATCATTTTCTTTGCAAGCTTGCGGTCTGTAGAAACTGAATAATCTTTAAAGAAAGCATCCATGCCGCCTCTCTTTGCCCTTACAGGAGCACCGATAAGTTCAATGGAAGAAAGAGTCTCGCGGATATATCTGTAAACATATGCATACTCTGCCCTCTCCTTAATGGCATTGTTGATGGTCTCAACAGCAGTGCCGTATTTCTCTACACGTTTAGGATCAGCAGCAACCCACTCGTTGAATGCCTTCTCCTCTGCAGCCCTGCGCTCAACAATGTTAAGCTTGTCAAAGGTCTCGTTCATGCCCATCCATTTCTTCCAGCCGTTTGAAGAGCCTGCATATTTGCTTGAATACTGGATTCTCACTTTAGGATCTGCAAGCATGTCGTTCATCCAGATATCCTGTTTCTCGCCACGCACGTAGATGCTGATTGCGTTGTTGATCTTCTGGGTCTCCAATGCCTCCTCGCTGCTCATGAAGCGGGTAGTGCGGCCAGGGAAGCCAATGATCATTGCATAATCATTCTCCTTAACTCCCTTCAATGAGATCTTCAAAGACTGTTTTGGAGTATAAGGGACGTTCTCCTCCGAGTACTCTGCAGGGTTGTTGTTCTTGTCTGCATAGATTCTGAATACAGAGAAGTCACCTGTGTGTCTTGGCCACATCCAGTTGTCGGTGTCAGCGCCAAACTTGCCGATTGATGAAGGGGGAGCACCTACAAAGCGGATATCCTTGAAGGTGCGGGTTGTGATAAGAAGGTACATGTTGTTGTTATAGAAGCTCACAACTCTTGCATCAAGAGTAGGGTCTGCCTTAACTGCCTCCTCCTTAATCTTTGCAATCTCCTTGTCCCAGCGTTTCTTGTAGTCAGCCTCGTTCTTTGCCTTTGCAACAGCCTTGTTCAGACGAGCTGTAACATCAACGAACTTGTCTACAAAAGTAACGGTAAGGCCTTTTGCTGGAAGCTCCTCTTTAAGGTTCATAGCCCAGTATCCGTCTTTAAGGTAATCGTGCTCAACTGTACTCAAAGCCTGGATGCTGCCGTATCCGCAGTGGTGGTTGGTGAAAAGAAGTCCCTTGTCAGAAACGATCTCTGCAGTACAGCCGCCGCCAAAATGCACAATAGCATCTTTAAGGCTTGAATTGTTTATGCTGTAGATGTCCTCTGCAGAAAGCTTGCAGCCCATCTCCTGCATCTTCTTAATGTTAAGTTTCTCAAGAAGCGGCAACAGCCACATTCCCTCGTCCGCTCTTGCCGGCATAGCGCCCAACAGAATGGCAAGAACCAATAAAAATCCTGTTTTTCTCATAAAAATATCTATATTTAAAAATTATTCCTTAACCCCACAAAAGTACTAAAATGGAGAGTCAAAACCAAAATATGAAGCATATCCTCATTGTTCCCGACAAATTCAAAGGTTCCCTAACATCCCTTCAGGCCGCCCAGGCTATCCGCAAGGGACTGGAGAGGCGGTATGCGGCAGGTGATTGCGGCAATGGCCTGCAGTTTCAGGTAGTTGAGATAGCCGATGGCGGTGACGGCAGCCTGGATGTGGTTGCCGGCAGGGTGACATCTCCCCAAAAGGTATCTGTGCAGGTGCATGACCCTTTGTTCAGGGAGGTAACTTCCCAGATACTGCTGTATGGGGGAGAGGATTCTCCTTTGTGCGCCTTTATAGAGATGGCAAAGATTTCCGGACTGGCCATGCTGGAGCAACATGAGCGTAATCCGCTCAATACTTCCACTTACGGTTTTGGCGAAGCCATCTGCAAGGCGCAGGAAATGGGGGCAAAAAAAATAACCCTTTCAATAGGAGGAAGCGCTACCGATGATTGTGGAGCTGGAATGCTCCAGGCACTTGGATTTGAATTCTTTGACCGCGCAGGAGAGCTGATGCCTGTGCCAATCTGCGGCAAGGACCTGCAGGATATAGCACATATTGATCTTCCCGACGAACCATTGGGATGCCGCATAGAGGTGATCTGCGATGTTGACAATCCTCTTCTTGGGGAGAACGGTGCCACAGCGGTATACGCTCCACAGAAAGGGGCAACTCCCCAGGCAATGGAGATACTTGAGAGGGGAAAAGCAAACATGGCGGCGGTGGCAGAGAGGTGTCTGCACATCCTCCCACAGATGAAACTCCTCCCCGGAGCAGGTGCTGCCGGAGGAGTGGGGTATGCAGGAACAGCATTCCTGGGAGGCAAATTGCTGTCGGGATGGAAATTCTTTACAGAAATCACCTCGCTGGAGGAGAAGGTGCAGTGGGCAGATGTGGTTGTAACTGGAGAGGGAAGTGTGGATTCCCAGAGCCTGAGCGGCAAAATTGTGGGCGGCATAATGGAGCTCGCCCGCAAATATGGCAAGCCGGTGGAGATTTTCTGCGGCGTCTCCTCTTTGGAGCAGCTGCCACAGGGGGTACGGTGCCACTCGCTTGTCTCTATTGAACCCGATACGCAAATTTGTATGGCCCAGGCCGCCGCATTGCTTGAAAAGCTGGCAGAAGGGATGACAACATCACTCTCACCATATTATAATCCCGACGAAATAGAGGCGGGATGCGACGAGGCGGGACGAGGCTGTCTTGCAGGTCCAGTATATGCCGCAGCGGTAATCCTTCCAAAGGATTTCTATCATCCGCTTCTGAACGATTCAAAACAGCTTACAGCCAAACAAAGGGAAAAACTCCGCCCCATAATAGAGGAGAATGCAATTGCATGGGCCGTTTGTGCAATCACACCCCAGGAAATTGACCAGATAAATATACTCAAGGCTTCAATCAAGGGAATGCACGGAGCACTGGATATGCTCAAGGTGCGCCCTACTTCAATTCTGGTTGACGGTAACCGCTTCTACAAATACCAGGACATTCCACATATATGTATGATAAAAGGTGACGCCCGCTTTGCCAGCATTGCCGCAGCATCTGTCCTTGCCAAGACCTACAGGGATGAATATATGCTGAAGATTGCTGCAGAGCACCCGCAGTATGGTTGGGACCGCAACATGGGCTATCCCACCAAGGAGCACCGCGCCGCAATTGCCG
>CALCHD010000139.1 GCA_937901105.1 uncultured Bacteroidales bacterium
AATGAATCTTGCGGATGACTTGCGGGCGAACTCGGCGATAAGCGTCGATTTCCCGATCCTTCGCCGTCCCCTGCATGTAATCAACGACGATGTACGCTTTCTACCGTAAAACATACCAAAATCTCCTTTTGCGCAGAAACAGCAAAAGGCATCATGAATGCCAACGCAAATAGTATTTTACCAAATAGTCTCATCTGTGAATAAAAAAAATTAAACTTTTCCAAACCTTCTCTCCCTCTTGGCAAAGGCATCCAAAGCATTTTGGAACTCCTTTTTGCGAAAATCGGGCCAAAGAATTTCTGTAAAGTAATATTCTGTATATGCTGTCTGCCACAGCATATAGTTGCTTATCCTCTGCTCGCCGCTTGTACGGATAAGCAGATCCGGATCCGGAATATCTGATGTAGAGAGATTTGCAGCCAGGTCAGCCGCACTCATCTGCACCTGCTCACCCGCCGCAATACGCTCACTTGCATTGGCGTAGAACTTGTTTGCAGCCTGCAGGATATCCCATTTTCCGCTATAGCTCAAAAATATGATCAGCTGTAACTTGTCATTGTCCTGGGTAAGCTTCATGCAGTCATCAATCTCACCCCTCAATTTCTGTGAAAGACGGCTGAAGTCTCCTATTACCCTGAACCTTACCCCTATCTTCTGGAATGTAGGGGTCTCCATTGCAATGGCTTTGAGCATAAGCTGCATCAAGCCTTCGATCTCTGCTGCAGGCCTGTCCCAATTCTCTTCAGAAAAAGCAAAGACACTCAAGTACCTGATTCCCTTCTCCACTGCATATTCAGTACATGCCCTCACGCTCTCAACTCCTTCCTTATGTCCAAAAAGGCGCTCCTGGCCCCTCTGCTTTGCCCATCTTCCGTTACCGTCCATAATTATGGTAACATGCTGGGGGATATTGGTATTCTCCTGATGCATAGATACATTTTTACAAATAGGGCGCAAATATAAGAAAATTATTGCATATTTCTCTTATCCTCACCCCATAATAGCTTCTGATTTAGAGCCGCTATGAAATTATTGTTTATGGAGATGCTTTTTATTGGGAACTCCCCTTTTGAAATGACCACTTTTTCTCCTGCCCCCAGGCTGAATCCACGGTTATCTACGGTAAGGTGGGCCTGCGGGTTCCTCCCATGGAATGATATCTCAACAGTTGATGTGTGAGGAACAATCAAAGGCCTCACATTAAGGTTGTGGGGAGATATTGGGGCTATAATCAGCACTTTGCTGTCGGGAGTAACAATAGGTCCTCCGATACTCATTGAGTAAGCTGTTGATCCGGTTGCAGTTGCCACAAGGATGCCGTCAGCCCAATATTTTGGAAGAGGGTGCCCGTCAATTGCTATGTCAATCTCCAGCATGGATGGGGTCATCCTCTGGATGGAGATCTCGTTCATGGCATAAGGGTAAAAATCCTGCGGAAGATTCTCCTTCTGCAGATGGAGGAGGGTCCTCTCCTCTATTGAGTAGTCACCATTGATGAGCTTTTCAATCCATGGATTGTTGTCCTGCACACATGCCGTAGTAAGGAAACCAAGCCTTCCAAAATTTATTCCGGCAATTGGTATCTCCCTGTCCCTCACCATTGTAAGGGAATCCAGGAACGTACCGTCTCCACCCAACGAAAGGAAGATATCTACATCTCCCGGAAGATCTGTATAATCTGTAAACACTTCGCCTCCAGGAAGCATTCCTCCAAGTTCATGGATAAGCTCATAAAATGAACTGTGATAGCAGAACTCCATATGCCTGTACTCCTTGAGGTTGTTTACAAACAGCAGAAGCCTCCCTATGCTAGTCTTGTCTATACGTTTGCCAAATAGCGCAGCTTTCATACATGAAAATTTTACGCAAGATAGACAATTTTATGTATTTTTGTATTTACAACCTTTTAAAAACAGACGACAGTCATGACAGTCCTAAGTGTAAACATAAATAAGATTGCCACAATCAGGAACTCAAGAGGTGGCAATATGCCGGATGTGCTGAAAGCTGCAGTAAAATGCGAAGAATTTGGTGCCCAAGGAATTACCGTACATCCAAGACCAGATGAAAGACATATCAGATACCAGGATGCAAGAGATATAAAGCCCTTGCTGAAGACGGAATTCAACATTGAGGGCAACCCGATTGAGTCTTTTACAAAGCTTGTACTGGAGGTTAAGCCGGCGCAAGTTACCTTGGTACCGGATGCTCCAGATGCAATCACCTCAAACGCTGGCTGGAACACTATTGACCCTTCCAACAGGAAGTTCCTTACAGATATCACTAAAGTTTTCCACAGCCATGGAATCAGGGTGTCTATCTTCATTGACCCCGTGGAGGAGATGATTAAGAATGCCGTTGAAACAGGGTGTGACAGGGTGGAGCTGTACACAGAGGCATATGCTGCAAACTACCTTAAAAACAGGGAGATGGCTATTGAGCCATACGTAAAGGCAGCAGAGACAGCAGTTGCATGCGGGCTAGGCCTGAATGCAGGCCATGACCTCAACCTCGACAATCTCAAGTATTTCCACCAGAACATCCCAGGACTTATGGAGGTTTCAATAGGGCACGCCCTTATCAGCGACGCACTGTATATGGGTCTGGAAAATACTATAAAGGCATATAGGGAACAGTTGCTGTAATATGCAAAATTTGACTATATTTGCGGCTTGGAAAATCAAATAACAATCAATCATAAAATGAAACAACTGAAATTTATTCTGACAGTTGCTGTTGCAGCAATAATCTGTTCTTGCGCTGCAAACGGCAACACTAACGGAGCGCAGCAGGCAAATGCAGCGGGAGAGACACCGGCAGCACAGGGAAGCATCGTTTACGTACAATTGGACTCTCTTGTAAACCAGTACGATATGTACAACGACCTGAAATCAGAGCTTGAGAGCAAAGTGCAGGCTGTACAGGAAGATCTTACAAAGAAAGGAAGATCATTTGAGAGCGCAGTAAAAGATTTTGAGGCTAAAATCGCAAAAGGCCTTCTAACCAGATCACAGGCAGAGGAGCAGCAGCAGAGACTTGTTGAGAGAGAGCAGAACCTTCAGGGCTTGAGCCAGCAAAAACAGATGGAGCTTGCTGAGGAGGAGGCTGTAATGATGAGAAGAGTGATGGATGCTATCCAGACTTACATCACCAAATACAACCAGGATAAAGGCTATGCACTTATCCTTTCTGTTCCTGTACTTGCAGGCGACCCTTCTTTGAATATTACCCAGGATGTCCTTACAGGATTGAACGAGGAGTATATCAAATCTAAAAACAAGTAATATACAAGGAACCATAGATGAATGCCGTACCGGTTGAGTCTGAGGCTCTGCTGATACGGCATATTTTTATTAAACCAGATTAGGCAAAACAAAAAAACAGAAAGATATGAACTCAATTACTAGAACTCAGTTTGATTTTCCAAAACAGACTGCAATTTACAAAGGTAAAGTCAGAGACGTGTACACCATTGAGGACAAATACATGGTAATGGTGGCTACAGACAGAATTTCGGCATTTGACGTAGTCCTTCCAAAAGGAATTCCATTCAAAGGACAGGTGCTTAACCAGATCGCAGCGAAGTTCCTCGACGCAACTACCGACATCCTCCCTAACTGGAAAATCGCTACTCCAGACCCAATGGTTACCGTTGGCTACAAATGCGAGTCTCTTCCTATTGAGATGATTGTAAGGGGTTACCTTACCGGAAGCTCGTGGAGAGCATACAAGGCAGGTGCGAGAGAGATCTGCGGCGTAGCTATTCCAGACGGCATGAAAGAGCACCAGAAGTTTGAGAAGCCTATCATCACCCCAACTACAAAAGCTGAAATCGGCGGTCATGACCAGGATATCTCAAGAGAGGAGATCATTGCACAGGGCCTTGTAAGTGAGGAGATCTACAATAAGCTTGAGCAGATTACCCTTGCCCTTTATGAGAGAGGATGCGAGATTGCAAAAGAGAGAGGCCTTATCCTTGTAGACACCAAATATGAGTTTGGCTTGAAAGACGGTGAAATCTATCTTATTGATGAGATCCACACTCCAGACAGCAGCCGCTATTTCTATCTTGAGGGATATCAGGAGAGATTTGACAAAGGTGAGCAGCAGAAGCAGCTTTCAAAAGAGTTTGTAAGGGAGTGGCTTATGGCAAACAACTTCAGCGGACAGGAGGGACAGACTGTTCCGGAGATGACCGAGGAGATTGTAACCAGCATTTCTGACCGCTACATTGAGCTTTATGAGCACATTACAGGCACAAAGTTTGAGAAGGCCCCTTACGGAGAGGACACTTACGAGAGAATTGAGGCCAACGTAAAGAACCTTCTAGCAAGACTATAATTTTCACATCATTCCATGCGTACATTTTTCATCATAATATCACTGCTGGCTGCAACTTCAGCCTACTGCCAGAGCTCTCCGCAAATATCCGTCTCAACAGAGAAGGTAAAAGTGAACGGAAGCGTATTGTATGTCCACAAGGTAAAGGGGGGCGAGACACTGTACTCACTTGCCAAGGCATACAATGTTACAATTGATGATATTGTACGCCAGAATGAGTCTCTTAAGGGCGGATTGAAAGAGGGGACAACCATTTATATCCCCTCTTCCACTGCCGCATCTGCTACAGGGAAACCGGCAGAAAAACCGGCAGGCCAGCCTGCCGCACATCCGGCTGCAGATAAGCCGGGTACCGCTGCTTCCGGAGTTCAGGATGCCGCTTCCGGCAACTCTGAAGTAAGGAGGATTGAAGGATGGTATCTGTCGGGAGAAAATATAAAGAAATACTCCAGGAAAAAGCATAAGGCAAAATGGTATGAGCATGTTGGTGACCTTGCGTATAAGTACAAGGTGCCGGCAGAGGCCATAATGTCGTTCAACAATCTTCAGACAACAAAATTGAAAAAGAAGCAGATTGTCTACATTCCAAATGAGCTTTTCCTTGAGATGCTGGAGAAGGGGGGCCAGATAGAGGAGGAACAGGCTCCTCAAGAGGAAAAGGCTGCTGAAGAAGAGGTAAAGCAGGAAGAGGCTCCACAGGCACAAGAGGAGGTATCCCTTTTTGGAAAGAGTTCACTTGCATATATCCTTCCGCTTAACTTGAGGGATACATTAGGCCCTAATGCCAATTTCATGGATTTCTATGCTGGAGCACTTCTGGCAGCTGACACTTTAAAGAAGATGGGGCACAACCTGTCGGTTACACTTGTTGACCAGCTTGCAGGCAATATTAACGTTCCGTTTGAGAACACAACCATTATAGGACCTGTAAAAAGTTCCGATATGGAGAAATTCCTCCCTGGTGCAGGTAACGGGAACACCGTAATATCCCCTATGGATCTGAATACAGGCAAGCTAGTGGCAGGCAACAGCAATTTTGTACAGATTGCCCCTAGCCAGGAAGACCAGCTCGCAAACCTTATGGATCTGCTTGCAACCAGGACTACACTCGACAACAGCGTAATGATCATCTACGAGCGCAACGGCGCAGACGGAGCACTTGTAGAGGCAGCCAAGAAGATGGCAAATGACAGAGGCATGCTGTTCAATACCCTTTCGTATGATATCCTGCAGGGAAGGGAGATGATGGACAAGATAAAGGATGCCCTTGAACCGGGTCTCGACAATCTGGTCCTTATTCCATCCAACAGCGAGGCCTTTGTAAGCGATGTTGTAAGGAACCTCAATCTTCTGTACACCAATCCGGCACAGGAGAACAGAAGGTCCGTTATTCTGTTCGGAACCTCAAGATGGAGAAATTTTGAGACCATTGAGGTTGACTACTTCCACAAGATGAACCTGCATTTGAGCATCCCGTATTATGTAGACTACAGCAGGGAGCTTGTAAAGGATTTCCTTATGAAATACAGGGCCCTCTACAACTGTGAGCCTACACCTTTTGCATTCCAGGGATTTGACATTACAATGATGTCGTGCGGGTATGAGAACTGCACACTGCAGTCTAGCTACAAATTCAAAAAAGACAATGCCGGTGACGGATTGAGAAATACCGGAACCACCAACATTGTCTATAATAAAGACTATACAATCTCTGTTATTGAGTAGAATCCTACAAGGTCTTTGATTTCAGCCATTGCGCCTCCTCATCATTGAGCAGAGGTGCAATTGTTTTATATACCCCCTCATTATACTCCTTTACCCACTGCTGTTCCTGCGCATCAAGCAGGTCCCACTCAACACAGGTTGTATCTATAGGGACATTGGTAAGGGTACGGAAAGAGTAGAACTCGTTCATTTTGTTGAACTGCCAATGCTGCACGAGGATAACATTCTCTGTTCTGATACCGTACTCACCCTCAACATAGACTGCAGGTTCATTTGAAATTACCATTCCCGGTACAAGCGTAATAGGATTCTCCTCCATTCTTATGCTCTGCGGCCCTTCATGCACACACAAATAGTGACCTATACCGTGTCCTGTGCCGTGGAAATACATTGCCGCATCATTGAACAGAGGGCCCCTGGCAAGGATATCCAGCTGCGAGCCTCTGGTATTTTTAGGGAAACGTGCCATTGAAAGGCGCACCATTCCCTTAAGCACCAAGGTGTAATGCCTGCGCTGTGCAGGAGACAGTTCTCCTACGGGTATTGTTCTGGTAGTGTCTGTAGTTCCAAACACATATTGTCCTCCAGTATCCATAAGCAAGAAGTTTCCTGTTCCTATCACCTGACTGTTCTCCTTGGTTGCACTGTAATGAGGAAGCGCACCTGCAGGGCCGAAAGCCACTATCGGTTCAAAGCTCTCGCCTCTGTAATTCTCGTTTTCAGACCTGAAATGGGAGAATTTCTCTCCTATCTCCCACTCTGTCAGCTGCACGCCGGCTGCAAGGGAATCATCTATATACTTCAGTACCTTGCACCATGCAACACCATCTGCAAGAAATGCCTTGCTGAAACCCTCCTGCTCCCAATTGTTCTTAATTGACTTGTACCAGTTCACGGCTCCGCCAGGAACAGGGTCATTCATGAATATTGCCCCTGGAACATCCATTGCCATAAAGTCTCTTACGGTTGTCTTTCCTTTGGAAATAATTCTTACTGTTTCAGCAGGAAGCTCTGCCAGCAGTCTGCTGAATGAGCTGTACGGATGCAGCTCTATATTGTCACCCAGAAGCCTCTCCCTAACTTCCTCATCAATGGAATCAAGGTCTGCAAACAGGTGTGTGGAGGTATTTGTAACAATGGCATATGACTGCGCCAATGGATTGTACTCAATGTCTGTTCCCCTGATGTTGCACAGCCATGCCACCTCATCACACATGGTAACTATATAGGCAAATCTCTCATCTTTGATGCCCAGTGATGCAACTACCCTTTCATGTTTGGACCTTGCACTCTCACCGGCATATTTTGTATCAAGCCATATTACAGGGTTGAACTTGAGGGATGGCCTGTCATTCCACAAACCTTCAAAAATGTCATCAATAAGCTTCACTTTGCAAGGGGAAAGTTCACTGCACAGCGCTTCATACTCGCTGCATGAGAACAGCGACTGGTCTATTGCCACAAGTTCCCCTTCCGGGTACTGCCCCAGAATCCACTGCGCAATGGTAGGGGTCCCCTCCATCTTCATCCTCATGAGCTTTATTTCACTTCCCTGAAGCTGTGCTGCAGCCTGTACAAAATATCGGGAATCAGTCCATAACGCAGCCCCTTGAAGGGTAACTACGAGTGTTCCTGCAGATCCGTTGAATCCGCTCAACCACTCCCTTACCTTGTAGTGGTCTTGTGTGTATTCCCCAAAGTGGGGATCATTTGTCGGGATTATAATTGCCGAAACATTCATTGCAGAGAGCTTCTCCCTCAATGCCTTTAATGCTGCTTTCCTGTACATCTTCAAAAATTTTCTGTTTATGCAAAGATAAAAAAAAGGATGGCTCTGCAAGCCATCCCCATTATTGTTGCGCAATGCAATATTAGATCATTGAATCTGCGTTAAGGTTGTCCTTCTCAATGTCCTTGAAGTATTTTACAGTACCAACCTTCAACTCATCGGTAGCAGCGTCATCACATACGATGATTCCTTTTGGATGCATCTGAAGAACACTGATAGTCCACATATGGTTTACGCAACCCTCTACTGCATGGTACAAAGCTCTGGCTTTAGCGTGGCCGTTAGCAAGGATAAGAACCTCTTTAGCGTCCATGATTGTACCTACACCTACTGTAAGGGCAGTTTTAGGCACCAAGTTGATGTCGTTGTCAAAGAATCTTGAGTTTGCAATGATAGTGTCAGTTGTAAGGGTCTTGATTCTGGTTCTTGAAGTAAGAGATGAACCTGGCTCATTGAAAGCAATGTGGCCGTCAGGACCGATACCGCCCATGAAAAGGTCAATTCCACCGTATGATTTGATCTTCTCCTCGTATCTTACACACTCTGCCTGTGGATCCTCTGCGTTTCCGTTAAGGATGTTCACATTCTCCTTCTGGATATCAATGTGCTTGAAGAAGTTGTTCCACATGAAAGAGTGGTAGCTCTCTGGGTGATCCTCTGGAAGACCAATGTACTCATCCATGTTGAAAGTAACAACATTCTTGAATGAGATCTTACCCTCATTGTAGAATTTCACAAGCTCCCTGTAAGTTCCAAGAGGAGTTGAACCTGTAGGAAGGCCCAAAACGAAAGGACGCTCTGCAGTTGGAGCAAAGTCATTGATTTTCTTAACAATGTAAGCCGCAGCCCAGTGCGAAATCTGTGAGTAAGACTCTTGAATAATTAATCTCATAACTAAGTTTTTTGTATATTTAATAATTATATTGTTTCTCTTAACAAGACTCTGGCATTCTCCAGGGCCGCCTCTGTAAGCTCCGCCCCGCTGAGCATCCTGGCTACCTCCATTACTCTCTCTTCTCCCTGCAGCTGCCTTATATGCGTTGTTGCATTGTTCTCCTTGTCAAATTCCTTGTATACCAGCAAGTGCGTACCTTTCTTTGATGCAATCTGCGGCAGATGCGTAATTGCAAAAATCTGCATCCTCTCACCCATCTTACCTATAAGGGCACCCATCTTGTCAGCTATGCTGCCTGAAACACCCGTATCAATCTCATCAAATATCATTGTAGGCATTCCTGTATACTTTGCCATCAATGATTTCAGGCACAACATTATTCTCGACAGCTCTCCTCCTGAAGCCGCCTTCTGCAGAAGGTTGAGCTTCTTGTCTCCATTTGCCGAGAAAAGGAAAGAAACTGCATCTTTTCCTTTTGCCGTATATTTTTCTGTGGCAGCAAGCTCTACCTTGAATATTGCATAAGGCATCTGCAAATCCCTTATACTCTCCTGAAGCACACTTGCCAGCTCATCTGTCTTTTCTCTTCTTCTTCTTCCCAACTCATCCGCCAAGGCCGCCCTCCTTGAAGAAAGCACCTTTATCTCCTGCTCCATCTGCCCTGCCTTTGCCGCATCTTCATCTGCTCCGCCTATATCTTCCTGCAGCTGTTTCTGCACCTGCAACAGTTCCTCTACTGTTCCAACGCCATGCTTTCTCATAAGAGAATATAACAGAGAAAGCCTCTCCTCCACCTGCTCCAGGCGCTGCGGTGACACCACAACCCTCTCTGCAAGCATCTCCAGCTCATCTTCTATATCCTTGCACTCTATCCTGCAGCTTTCCAGCCTGTTGCACAGCTCCTCCAATTCGGGCACAAAGTTAGAACACTTTTGCAATAAATGCACAGCATCCTTCAAATTTTGTACAATCGGACCACTAATGGGCTGCATACAGCCAACAGCGCCACTTATGCACTCCCGTATCTGCTCTGAATTTGCAAGCTGTTTCTGCTCATTCTCCAAATCCTCAAGTTCACCCTCCTTGAGCTTTGCCTCAAGCAGTTTTTCCAGCTGAAATGCCCTATACTCAAGCTCTCCCTCCTTTCTTGCCATCTCCTCCTTAAGCTGCTTGATCTGCGACTCCATTACCAGAAGTCCATTATGCACCTGCGAATACTCTTCCAGAATGTTTCCTGTACCCGCAAAATAATCCAACACCTTCATCTGGTAGCTCTCGTCTGTAAGCAGCAGA